>JAKAXG010000017.1 GCA_021827225.1 Actinomycetes bacterium
TCCCGCAGGTATCCGGCGGTGCGCTCCAGAGCCCGCTGCATGCTGCCCACCGCGGTGTAGGCGGCGATCATCCGCTCGTTCTGGAACTGGGTCATCTGCTGCTGGAACCCGCGGCCGATCTCGCCGATGGTGTTGGCCACCGGCACCCGGGCGTCGACGAAGGACAGCTCGGCGGTGTCGGAGCAGCGGTTGCCCAGCTTGTTCAGCTTGCGGCTGACCGAGAACCCGGGGGTGTCGGTGGGGAAGACGATCTGCGACATCCCCCGGTATCCCCCCTCGTCGGAGGTGCGGGCCAGCAGGCACAGCCAGTCCGCCTGGGTGCCGTTGGTGATGTACAGCTTGGCCCCGTTGACCACCCACTCGTCGCCGTCGCGCACCGCCCGGGTGCGGATGCCGGCCACGTCCGAGCCGGCGTCGGGTTCGGTGACGGCGATGGAGGTCACCATCTCCCCCCGCAGCGCGGGCGCCAGGTACCTCTCCTTCAGCTCGGCGCTGCCGTAGCGGTGCAGCGCCGGAGTGGCCATGTCGGTCTGCACCGAGATGGCCATGGCCACGCCGGCGCAGCCCATCCGGCCCAGCTCCTCGCCCAGCACGACGGTGTAGGAGTGGTCGGCGCCCTGGCCGCCGAACGCCGGGTCGTACTCGACGCCCAGCAGCCCGGCCCCGCCGAGCGCCTTGAACAGGGTGTGGGCCGGGAAGGTCTCGGCCTCCTCCCACTCGTCGGCGTGGGGCACGACCTCCCGCTCGAGCACGCCCCGCGCCGACTGGCGGAACGCCTCATGGTCGTCGTTCAGAAGCATCCGTTCCCCCTGGCTGCACGCGAGGCCCACCCGATCGAACTTGACGTCGGGTTCAGATGAGCGCAACATAACCCCGGCGCCCGCACCGTGCAAGCGTCGGTTCAGGGGAGGAAGCGAAGCGGTGGACTTTGACATCGCACCCGAGGACGATCCCAGGCGTCTGGCCGTGCGGTCGTGGCTGGCCGAGCACCCGGCGCCGAGCGGCCGTCAGCTGGCCGAGGCCGGCTGGGTGGTGCCCCACTGGCCGGCGCCCTACGGCCTCGACGCCGACCCGGTGCACCAGCTGATCATCGACGAGGAGTTCGCCCGGGCCGGCGTGGCCCGGCCCAACAACCCGATCGGTATCGGCTGGGCCGCCCCCACCATCCTCATGGCCGGCACGGAGGAGCAGAAGGAGCGCTACCTGATGCCCGCCCTGGCCGGGGAGGAGTTCTGGTGCCAGCTGTTCAGCGAGCCCGACTCCGGCTCCGACCTGGCCTCCCTCAAGACCCGGGCGGTCCGTGACGGCGACGAGTGGGTGGTCAACGGATCCAAGATCTGGACCAGCGGCGGCCACCTGGCCAGGTTCGGGATCCTCCTCGCCCGCACCAACCCCGACGCCCCGAAGCGCAAGGGCATCTCCTATTTCATCTGCCCCATGGACACCGAGGGCATCACCATGTCGCCGATCATCGACATGACCGGCGCCCACTCGTTCAACCAGGTGTTCTTCGAGGACGCCCGGCTGCCGGCGGAGTGCCTGGTCGGGGAGGTCGACGACGGCTGGCGCCTGGCCAAGGCCACCCTGGCCAACGAGCGGGTGTCCCTGTCGAGCGGGGGCGCCCTGTGGGGCAGCGGTCCCTCCGCCGGCGACCTGGTGGACCTGGCCCGCCGTTCCGGCGGGGTCGACGACCCCCTGCTGCGCCAGCAGGTCGCCCGGCTGTGGATCGAGGGCGAGGTGCTGCGGCTGATCCGGCTGCGCAGCCTGTCCGCCCGGCTGTCGGGTCGCACGCCGGGGCCGGAGGCGTCGGTGCAGAAGCTGATGGCCGATGAGCACGGCCAGCACGTCATGGAGACGGCCAAGGCCCTGGCCGGGACGGCCGGCATGCTGGCCGGCTCTGGACCGGTGGGGGAGCTGCCCGCCCGGCGGCGGGGTGGCGCCACCGAGATCAACTTCGCCGACGGCCTGTTCCCCGGAGTGGACCGGGTGTGGCACTACGGCTGGTTGTTCGCCCCCGCCCTCACCATCGGCGGCGGGACCTGGGCGGTGCAGCGCAACATCGTGGCCGAGTGGGTCCTCGGCCTGCCGAGAGACCCGGGGGCATGACCGCCGCGCCCGAGCCCGGCCTCACCGCCAGGGGCCGGCGCACCCGGGCCGCCATCGTCACCGCCGCCGCCGAGGTGTTCGAGCGCGACGGCTTCGTGGACGCCAGGATCGCCGACATCGCCGCCGGGGCCGAGGTGGCGACCGGCACGTTCTACACCTACTTCGACTCCAAGGAGGCCGTCTTCCGCGAGGTCGCCGACGTCCTCATCGACGAGCTCTACCAGCAGTCGCACGTGGGGGACCTGGCCGGCTCCGACCCCCGGGCCCGCATCGCCGCCGCCAACCGGCTCTACGTCCAGGCCCTGGCCCGCCACGCCTCCCTCTATTCGGTGATGATCCAGGTGGCGTCGATCAACCCGGAGTTCCGGAGCCGCAGGCAGGCGTCGAGGCGGGCGTTCGTGCAGAGGGCGGCCCGCGGGCTGCGCCAGCTGCAGGAGTCGGGGCTGGCCGACCCGGGGGTGGACGCCGACCTGACCGCCGCCATGCTCTGCGGGATGGTGGAGAACTTCGCCGAGGTGCGCCACCTGCTCGGGGAGACCTTCGACGACGACCGGGCGGTCGACGCCATGACCGACATCTGGTGCCGGGCCATCGGGCTGGGCGGCCGGCCCGCCCGTTTTCCCTAGCCGCCCGCCCGGCGTGCGTACCCGCCGCCCGGGGTTTACACACTCCGGCGGCGGTCGCTTAGCGTGGCGGCGTGGCTGATCGCTTGGGACCGGGGATCCTGTCGGGCCCGGTGGACGGGCCGTGGAGGTCGGGGAAGGTCTACCGAGAGGTGGAGGCGGTCACGGGGCTGCTCGTGACCCACCTCGGATCCCGCTTCACCGGCAAGGTGGTGGGGTTCGACCAGGGAGCGGTGGTGCTCCGCTCCCCGAACACGGGGATGGAGCGGCTGTTCAACCTGCACCGGGGGTCGTTCGCCATCGGCCGGGAGACCGTGACCCTGGTCCGGCCCGCCCCCAAGCCGGCCGCCGGGGGCCCGGCCCGCACCGCCTCGGGGTCGGTCGCGGTGGGCCGGGTGCCGGCCCGGGTGGCCCGGGCCAGCCGGATCCTGGTGGAGGGGGTCCACGACGCCGAGCTGGTGGAGAAGGTGTGGGGCGACGACCTGCGGGTGGAGGGGATCGTCGTGGAGCTGCTCGACGGCATCGACCATCTCGCCGGCGTCATCGACGGGTACTCGCCGGCGGCGGACGCCCGCCTGGGCGTACTGGTCGACCATCTCGTCCCCGGCTCCAAGGAGTCCCGCATCGCCGCCGACCTGCAGGGCCCGCACGTCCTGATCCGGGGTACGCCCTTCGTGGACGTCTGGCAGGCCATCCGCCCGGGGGTGATCGGCTTGAAGTCGTGGCCGGTGATCCCGAAGGGTAGGTCCTGGAAGGAGGGCATCTGCGAGGCGCTCGGCGAGCCGGTGCCCGGGCGGCTGTGGAAGCGGCTCCTGTCGCAGGTGCGCACCTATGCCGACCTCGAGTCGTCCCTGGTGGGGGCCGTCGAGGAGCTGATCGATTTCGTCACCTCAGGAGAAGAGTAGGAGCGACATGGACTACGTCAGACTGGGCCGGACCGGCCTGGAGGTTTCGCGGATCTGCCTCGGCTGCATGAGCTACGGCGACGCTGCGCGCGGCGGCCACCAGTGGGTGCTTCCCGAGGACGAGAGCCGACCTTTCATCAAGAAGGCGCTCGAGTCGGGCATCAACTTCTTCGACACCGCCAACGTCTACTCCGTCGGCTCGAGCGAGGAGTTCCTGGGCCGGGCCCTGCGGGACTTCGCCAAGCGGGAGGAGGTGGTGATCGCCACCAAGGTCCACGGGCGTATGCGTCCGGGACCGAACGGCGCCGGGCTGTCCCGCAAGGCCATCATGGCCGAGATCGACGACAGCCTCCGCCGCCTCGGCACCGACTACGTGGACCTCTACCAGATCCACCGCTTCGACCGCCACACCCCGCTGGAAGAGACGCTCGAAGCCCTCCACGACGTGGTCCGGGCCGGCAAGGCCCGCTACATCGGCGCCTCCTCCATGTACTCCTGGCAGTTCGCCAAGGCCCTCTACCTCGCCGACCTGCACGGCTGGACCCGCTTCGTCAGCATGCAGAACCACTACAACCTCCTGTACCGGGAGGAGGAGCGGGAGATGATGCCGCTGTGCTCCGACCAGGGGATCGGCGTCATCCCGTGGAGCCCGCTGGCCCGGGGCCGGCTCACCCGCGACTGGGAGGAGTCGACCAGGCGGTCGGAGACCGACGCGTTCGGCAGCCGGCTCTACGACCCCGACTCCTCGGACAAGACGGTGGTCGAGCGCGTCGCCCAGGTGGCCGACGAGAGGGGCGTGACCCGCGCCCAGGTGGCGCTGGCGTGGATGCTCTCCAAGCCGTTCGTGACCGCCCCGATCATCGGCGCCACCAAGCCCCACCACCTCGACGACGCGGTGGCGGCCGCGGAGCTGAAGCTGTCCGACGAGGAGATCGCCCGCCTGGAGGAGCCCTACGTGCCCCACCGCGTCGCCGGCTTCGCCTGATCCGCGCCGTGACCCGCCAACGATCCGGTTCCTGTCGGCGGTAGACATATGGGATGGTTCGCCGGCGGCACCTGCTGATCGCTGGAGCCTCCGTCGCCGTGGCCGGACTGGGCACCGGGGCAGGGCTCGTAGCCGTCCACTCCGACCCCGCCGCCTCGGCCACGGACGGCTCCAACACGTCGCAACCGAGCGTCACCACACCGCCGACCACCGCTCCGGCCCCGCCGTTGACGGTCGCCGCCGCGTCGCCGGCGGCTGGGGCGAGCGGAGTGGACGGATCGGCGCCCCTGGTGGTGGCGACCAGCGCTCCGGTCGTCACCACCGGGGCCCTGCCGCAGATCACGCCCAGCGTCGCCGGCAACTGGAGCGCGTCGGGTAACCGGCTGACGTTCACCCCGAGCGACGGCTTCGTGCCGCTGACCACCTACACCGTGACCGTCCCGGCCGGGCTGCGCTCGGCGGCGGGCGCCACGGTCGGCACCGCCCACAGCTGGACCTTCACCACCGCCGCCGGGTCGGTGCTGCGCATGCAGCAGATTCTGGCCGGGCTGGGCTACCTGCCGCTCTCGTGGACACCCACCGCCGGCCAGCCGGCGCAATCGCCCGACCAGTCCCTGTACCACCCGCCCTCCGGTCAGTTCAGCTGGACCTGGTCGTCGCCTCCCGCCTCCCTGGTGGCGGCGTGGGCGCCGGGGCAGTACACCACCATGACCCGGGGGGCGGTGATGGCCTTCGAGGCCGACCACGGGATGGCGGTCGACGGGGTGGCCGGGCCCCAGGTGTGGAACGCCCTGCTGCTGGTCTCCTCCGAATCCGCTCCGCAGAAGAACCCGCACGGCTACACCTACGCGCTGGCCCAGAAGACCTCGCCGGAGACCCTCACCGTCTGGCACGACGGGTCGGTCATCTCCACCAGCGGGACCAACACCGGCATCCCCCAGGCCCCGACCCCCGACGGCACCTGGCCGGTCTACGAGCGGCTGCGCACCCAGATCATGAGGGGGACGAACCCGAACGGCACCAAGTACGCCGACCCGGTGGCGTGGGTGGCCTACTTCAACGGCGGCGACGCCATCCACTACATCGCCCGCAGCTACTACGGGAGCCCCCAGAGCCTGGGCTGCCTGGAGGTCTCCTACGCCACCGGCCAGCACATCTGGCCGTACCTCAACTACGGCACCCTCGTCACGGTGACCGGCTGACGGTCCGTCGTTTGCCCGGCCTGTGGTTGCCTCGGCCGGGGTGCCCGGCCTGTCCGGTGACGCAATTCGACGTCCCACGTGGAATTGCGTCACCGAAGCCCGGCTGCTGTCACCAGTTGCAGTCGCAGCTGCCGGCCCGGCCGCAACCGCCGGTGACATGGCGGCCGCCGGCCGCCGCCGCCGCCGCCGCCGGCCGCCGGCCTAGGCCGCTTTGAGGACCACCTTCTCGCAGCCGTCGGCCTTGTTCTTGAAGATGTCGAATCCGTACGGGGCCCGCTCCAGGGGGAGGGTGTGGGTGATGATCCGCTCCGGCCGGATTTCTTTGCGTTCGATGCGCTCGAGGAGCCCGGGCATGTACCGCTGCACGTGGCACTGTCCGGTGCGCAGGGTCAGGGACCGGTTCATCCAGGAACCGCTCGGGAACTTGTCGATGAAGCCCCCGTACACGCCGATCACCGACACCACCCCGCCGCTGCGGCAGGAGGTGATGGCCTGGCGCAGGGCGTGGGGTCGCTCGGTCTCGGAGCGCATGGCCTGCTTGGTCCGGTCATAGAGGTGGACGTGCGGGCTGCCGTGGGTGGCCTCCATGCCCACCGCGTCGATGCACTTGTCCGGGCCGCGGCCGCCGGTGAGGTCGAGCAGGGCGGAGCGCACGTCGACGGAGGTGAAGTCGATGGTCGTGTAGCCCTCGCGCCCCGCCATCTCCAGGCGGTACGGCTCCCGGTCGATGGCGATGACGGAGGCCGCTCCCAGCACCCGGGCGCTGTCCATGGCCAGCTGGCCGACCGGCCCCGCCCCCCACACCGCCACCACGTCGCCCGGCTGGATGTCGCACATGTCGGCGCCCATGTAGGCGGTGGGCAGGATGTCGGAGAGGAACAGCACCTGCTCGTCGGTCAGGTCCGACTCGATCCGCAGGGGGCCCACGTCGGCGAAGGGCACCCGGGCGTACTCCGCCTGGCCGCCGGCGAAGCCGCCGGTGAGATGGGAGTAACCGAAGATGCCGGCCGTGGGATGGCCGAACAGCTTCTCGGCTATCCCGGCGTTGGGGTTGCTGTTCTCGCAGCACGAGTACAGCTCGGCCCGGCACGCCGCGCAGGCGCCGCAGGCGATGGGGAACGGGACGACCACCCGGTCGCCGACGCGCAGGCGGTCGGCGGGGACGTCGGGTCCCACCTCGACGACCTCGCCCATGAACTCGTGGCCGAGCACGTCGCCGTTCTGCATGCTGGGGACGTAGCCGTTCAGCAGGTGCAGGTCCGACCCGCAGATGGCCGTGCTGGTGATCTTCACGATGGCGTCCCGGCGGTTGAGGATGGTCGGTTCGGGCACGTCCTGAACCTCCACCTTGTTCCGCCCCACCCAGCAGTTGGCCTTCATCGCCGCGCCTCCTCAGCCAGCTCGTCCCTGGTCGCCGGCCGGGCCGGCCGTTGCGGGAACTCCTGCCGGGCGTGCTTTCCCCCGAGCGCGCCGTCGGAGCGCACGACCTCTCCGGTCTCCACGACCTGCTTGAACCGCCGCAGGTCGTCGTCGAGGTGCTGCTTGGGCTCCTCCCCGAAGTAGCGGGCCGCCGCCCGGGCCAGCGCCCCCATGCCCCGGTAGCGCAGGGTGACCCGCACCTCCGTGCCCTGCTCGCCGGGGGCCGGCTTGAACTCGACCCGGCCCTCGTTGTGCACATCGGCCTGCTCGGTGGCCCGCCAGGAGATGTGCCGGCCCGGCTCGTCCTCGACGATCTCGGCGTCCCACTCCACCGTGCGGCCGAACGGGGCGGTGGCCCGCCAGTGGCTGCGCCGGGAGTCGATGACCTGCACCGAGTCGAGATGGGCCATGAAGCGGGGCAGGTTGGCCAGGTCGCGCCAGTACGCGTACACCTCCGCCGGCGGCTTGCCCACGGTGGTGCTGCCCGCCGCGAAAGTGTCGCTCTCCGCGTGCTTGCCGGTCGCCGCTGCGTAGAGGTCCACCGCTGTGATCGCCGCCACCGCGCCGGCGGTGGCGATCGTGCGGGCGGTGGCCCGGCCGCCCCGCCCGATGATCGACCGGCCGAGCAGGGCCAGGTCCATGCCGTCGCCCAGCACCCGCGCCCACAGCATCCAGCGGCGGGGGAAGCTGAGGAGGCCGGCGGCCACGCCCAGTTCGCGGGCGCCAACGGCCGCCAGGGTCAGTCGGCTGGCCCGGGACTCCCCGATGCCGATCATTTCGGCCATGCGGGCGGACGCCGCCACCGGGGGGATCCCCAGGCCTACGCTCGCCACACCGAGCACCGTGGGCCAGTCGATCGGGCGCGCCGCGGGTGGGCGGCTGGACACTGTTGTCATCGGCAACCTTCCTGCCCGCCCACGCCTGCGGAATTCGGGCGCAGGTGACCCTTCCCCCGTCGGGGCCCGGCAAACTCGGGACGGAGCCGGCGGGGGAGGGCGGCGCCGGCGCCGGCCTACCGGCGGAGCGACCCGCTGCCGCTCAGGGCTTCGCTATCCAAGGCGATGGCGGTCTGGGCGGCCTGCACCAGCGGCGAGCGGTCGAGCGCGGCCACCCCCAGCCCGATGCAGGAGACGCCGACGACCAGGGCGGCGACGGCCGCCGGGCCCAGCGCCCCCAGCTGCTCGCCGAAGGCCAGCACGGCGATCAACGACCCGCAGAGCGGCTCGCCGATGTCCAGCAACGGGAGCGAGACGGCGAGCGGCCCGGCCCGGTAGGCGTTCTGCGCCAGGGACATGCCGACCAGACCGATCGCGGCCAGGGCCCACGGCTGCCAGCTGCGCAGCGCCCACAGACCGTGGGCGGCGAACTGCTGGGTGGTGGCCTTGGTCACCACCGACAGCAGACCGAAGGTGGCGCCGGCCGCCGCGGCCAGGCCGCTGGTGCGGGCCAGGGCCGAGCTGCGGGCCGTGGCCGAGACCACCACGACCACGAAGACGGCCACCAGCGCGAACAGCAGCCACCACACCCCGGCGCCGGCCTGGATGGTCCTGTCGCTCGGACGGATGGTGGCCACCACGGTGGCCAGACCGACGGTGACCAGCACGATGCCGGTCCACTCCCGCCGGCCCAGCCGCTTGCCGGCGATGAACGCCGCCAGGGGCAGGGCGAAGGGCAGCTCGGCGACGATGAGTGGCTGTACCAGCACCACCGGCGCCACCGAGAGGGCGCCGGCCTCCATGGCGAAACCGAGGATGGAGGCCAGCAGCCCGGCCAGCCATAGCGGGTCGCGGGCCGCCCGGACGACCAGGCCGGCGTCGACCCGGCCGGCGCCGGCGGCCAGGCGGGTGGGTGGCTGGCGGCGGACGGCGTCCATCTGCGCCACGTTGGACACGCCGAAGGAGGCGGCTGCGCCCAGGGCCAGGGCGATCGCCAGCCCCGTGTGGGTGCCGGTCACGGCCGGTTCCTCCTTCTCACGAATAATTAAGGTATCCCCAGTCCGACCGTTGCGGGGAAAACTATTTCCTTTCGGGCAGACGCGAAGCGACCCGGGAGGTGTCTCCCGGGTCGCTGTCGGTTGCCGTCCCGGCGGGAAGGGGGTTCCGCCGGCGGCAGGGGGATCAGGCGGCTGCCTGGGCCTGGGCCACGCCCAGGTGGCCGGCGAGGAGCTCCTCAGCGGGGCTGACCTTGCGCAGGTGCCAGAAGCCGAGGGCGGTGAGGACCAGCATGATCCCGGCGGCCACGAAGCTGACGATGGCGGCGACCAGAGCGATCTGGCCCATCTCCCAGAAGGCGTAGGCCTCGAGCAGCAGGCCCCGCAGCGTGGTGCCCTGGAACACGGTGGTCTGCAGAGCCTTGAGCTGGGTGGCCTGGGCGCTGCCGGCGGGGGCGGCCTGGGCCGCCGCGCTCACCTTGGAGTACACGCCGCCGTAGGGCATCTCCGCCAGGTGCACGGCGATGAAGTGGTCGGCGTAGGCCTTGGCGGCCGGGCCCGACAGGACCTCCTGGCCGGCGAACTGGTTCAGGTAGGGGCCGATCTTGGGGCTGGCGAGCGAGGAGCTGCCCCGGGCCGGAACCATGATCTGCTGCTGGGCCAGCTGGGTGCGCACGTTGGAGTTGGCGAAGTTGTGGCCCCACATCAGCAGGGCACCGGCCACGATCAGAACGATGGTGACCACCAAACCGCCGGCGCTGAGAAGGGTGTCGAAGGTCTTGCGACGCATGGTTAGGGCTCCTTTGGATCCGGCAGCGGAGGCCCCGCTGCCCGCTCCGTGCTTTCTTATTGCAGGTTCATACTCAGGCATCCCGCCGCTCGTGCATCAGGGCACAAGGTCCCCAAAACCGGGGGACCAAAGTCCCCGGGCCGGGTCCGGCCGGCGCCGTGCCGCTACCTTCATGGCGATGACGACTCGAGATCCCCAGTTCGATCTGTCCGGCCGGGTCGCGCTGATCACCGGCGGCAGTCGCGGTCTCGGCTACCAGATGGTGCGCAGCTTCGCCGAGCGCGGAGCCGACGTGGTGGTGGCCAGCCGGAAGCTGGACAACTGCGAGCGGGTGGCCGAGGAGGTCCGCGGCCTCGGCCGCCAGGCGTTGGCCCTGTCGGTGCACGCCGCCAGGTGGGACTCGATCGACGCCCTGATCGAAGCCGCCTACGACCGGTTCGGGCGCATCGACATCCTGGTCAACAACGCCGGCATGAGCCCGCCCATGCCCAGCCACGAGGTCACCGAGCAGCTCTTCGACAGCGTGGTGGGCCTCAACTTCAAGGGACCGTTCCGGCTGGCCAGCCAGGTCGCCAAGCGCATGTACGACGGTGACGGGGGAGTGATCATCAACGTCTCTTCCTCCGGTTCCCTCCTGCCGCTGCCCCACGTCGTCCCCTACGGCAGCGCCAAGGCCGCCCTCAACCACATGACCCGCTCGCTGGCTGCGGAGTACGGGCCCCGGGTGAGGGTCAACACGCTCTGCCCGGGGCCGTTCCTCACCGACATCTCCCAGGCGTGGACCCCCGAGCAGCGCGAGCATGCGGACAACGCCCTGGGCCGCCCCGGCCGCCCCGAGGAGATCATCAGCGCCGCCCTGTTCCTGGCCAGCCCGGCGTCGAGCTTCGTGACCGGGTCCCTGGTCCGGGTGGACGGCGGCTCGCCGGCCAGCCAGTAGGGAACCGCCCGGTGGCCTTCGTGGACCACCACGTGCACTTCCTGGCCACCGCCGCCGCCAGGTTGTCAGTCGACCTGACAACTGCCCGTCGCATGGCCGACCTGGTCGAGGCCCTGGCCGCCGCCGGCGGAGCCGGATGGCTGCGCGGATGGGGCTACGACGAGTGGCTGCTGGCCGAGCGGCGCCACCCCACCCGGGCCGACCTGGACCTGGCCGGCAGTCGGCGCCCCCTCGTCGTGCACCACCGCACCGGCCACGCCGCCGTGCTCAACTCGCTGGCCCTGCGGGAGATAGGCGCGCCCGACCATCCCGACGGGGTGCTGTTCGACCGCCAGGACCTGCTCGGCCGGGTTCCCCGCCTGGCGCCCGCCGACCTCGCCGGGGCGGCCCGGTCGGTGAGCCGCGACTGGACGGCCGCCGGCATCGGGGCGTTCGTGGACGCCACCCACACGAACGGGCCGGCGGAGCTGGAGCTGCTGGCCGGCTGGTGCCGGGAGGGGGTGGTGGTCCAGGACGTGACCGCCATGGTGGCCCCGGCGCAGGCCCCCCGCTTCGCCGGCTACGGCACCCGGGTGGGCCCGGTGCGCGTCGGGCCCGTCAAGATCATGCCGGCCGGGCCGGGACCGGCGCTGCGCCGGCAGGTGGAGGCGGCCCACGGGCTGGGCTATCCCGTCGCCGTCCACGTCATGGACATCGACGTGCTGGACGCCACGCTGGACGCCCTGGAAGCCTCGCCCCCGCCGGCCGGGACCCGCGACCGCATCGAGCACCACTCCCTCAGCCTTCCCGAGCAGATCCCCCGGGTGGCTGCCACCGGGGCGGTGGTGGTGGTCAACCCGTCGTTCCTGCTGCACCGGCGCCGCAAGTACGAGCAGCAGCTGTCGGCGGTCGAGCGGGGCTGGCTCGTCCGCATCCGCTCCCTCCTTGACGCCGGCATCACCGTCCGGGCCGGGTCGGATTCGCCGGTCACCCCGGCGGTGCCGGCAGAGATGATGGCGGCCGCCACCGGGCACCCTTTTTCCCCGGAAGAGAGCGTGGACGAGGAGACGGCGGCGGCCCTGCTCCGGCCCTGAGCGTCACCGTCGGAGGCTCACAGCCCCAGTCGCTCGGCCAGGATGTCCACCGCCCGGGCGCAGGCCTGCGCGCAGATGTCGCCCGGCTCGCCCTCGAAGTGCAGCTTCACCGGCGGCCCCAGCGTCTCGGGCCAGGTGGCCAGCCAGACCGTTCCGGGCGGCTGCCCGTCCTGCTCGTCGGGCCCGCCGACGCCGGTGACGGCCACGGCCACGTCGGCGTCGGTCAACTTGACCACCCCGGCGGCCATGGCCGCGGCCGCCTCGGCGCTGACCACCGGGCCGGGCGGGACGTCCAGGACCTGGTGCTTGACGTGGCGGGAGTAGGCCACCACGCCGCCCCGGAACCACGCGCTCGAGCCCGAGGCCCTGGCGAACTCGCTGGCCAGCATCCCGCCTGTGAGCGACTCGGCCACCGCCAGGGCCTGGTCGTGGTCCTGCAGGGCCTTGCCTATCCGGTCGGCTGCTTCGTTCATCCCCTCTTCCGTACCCGCCGGACGGCCGCCGGGAACGGCCGCCGGCGGGGACGGGGGCTGGACATCCCGTCAGCGGCCGGCTGTCGACCAGGTCCAGCCGGCCACCTCCGGGTGGTCGTCTCCGTGGCTCCTGGTCCACTCCCGGGCCCGCAGCCGGGCGTCGAACATCTCCTGGCGGATGCGGGCCGCCCGGGGCCCCAGCCCGGGGATCCGGTCGATGGCGTCGGTGACCAGGTGGTAGCGGTCCAGGTCGTTCAGCATGACCATGTCGAACGGGGTGGTGGTGGTGCCGTTCTCCTTGTAGCCGCGCACGTGGATGTTGTGGTGGTTGCGACGCCGGTAGGTGAGGCGGTGGACCAGCCACGGGTAGCCGTGGAAGGCGAAGATCACCGGCCGGTCGGTGGTGAAGAACGCGTCGAACTCGGCGTCGCTCAACCCGTGGGGGTGCTCCGACTCGGGCAGCAGCCGCATGAGGTCGACCACGTTCACGAAGCGCACCTTCAGGTCCGGTAGGTGGCGGCGCATGAGATCGGCGGCGGCCAGCGCCTCCAGGGTCGGAACCTCGCCGGCGCAGGCCAGGACAACATCAGGCAGTTCGCCTGCCACCTCGGTGCTGGCCCAGTCCCACACGCCGATCCCCCGGGCGCAGTGGGCGATGGCGTCGTCCATGCCCAGGTAGTCGAGGGCCGGTTGCTTGCCGGCCACGATCACGTTGACGTACTGGCGGCTGCGCAGGCAGTGATCGGCCGTGGACAGCAGGCAGTTGGCGTCGGGGGGCAGGTACACCCGGACCACCGACGGCTTCTTGTTCATGACCACGTCCAGGAAACCCGGGTCCTGGTGGGTGGCACCGTTGTGGTCCTGCCTCCACACGTGCGATGTCAGCAGGTAGTTCAACGAGGCCACCGGTCGTCGCCACGGAATGGTCGAGGACGCTTCCAACCATTTGGCGTGCTGGTTGAACATGGCGTCGACGATGTGGATGAACGCCTCGTAGCAGGTGAACAGACCGTGCCGTCCGGTCAGCAGGTAGCCCTCGAGGAGGCCCTGGCACAGGTGCTCGGAGAGGACCTCGATGACCCGGCCGTCCCGGGCCAGATGCACGTCGCCGTCGGTCATCTCGGCCATCCACTCCCGCCCGGTGATGTCGAACACGTCGCTCAACCGGTTGGAGGCCACCTCGTCGGGGCCGAACAGCAGGAAGTTGTGGGGGTTGGCGGCGATCACGTCGCGTATCCAGCCGCCCAGCACCCGGGTGGCCTCGTGGCTGGTGACGCCGGGGCGGGGCACGTCCACCGCGTGGGACCGGAAGTCGGGCAGTTCCAGGTCCACCATCAGGCGGCCGCCGTTGGCCACCGGGTTGGCACTCATCCGGCGGTCGCTGTGCGGCGGGAACAGCAGCAGGTCCTCGACCGGGGCGCCCTCCTCGGTGAACAACTCCTCGGGCCGGTACGACCGCAGCCATCCTTCCAGGGCCTCCCGGTGGGCGTCGTCAGTGCGGGCCGCCGGTATTGGCACCTGATGTGCCCGAAAAGTGCCCTCGACCTGTTCCCCGTCGACCGTGCGCGGCCCGGTCCAGCCCTTCGGGGAGCGCAGCACGATCATCGGCCATCGGGGCATCTCCCCGTCGCTGGCGCGGCGCGCCCCGGAGCGGATGAAGTCGATGTCGTCGAGGCAGCGGTCCAGGATGGCGGCCATCTGCTGGTGGGCCTCCGCCGGGTTGGTGTCGAGCCCGATGGTCACGGTGCGGGGGTCGTAGCCGCAGCCGCGCAACAGCGAGTCGAGATCGGCCTCGGGGATGCGGGCCAGGATGGTGGGGTTGGCGATCTTGTACCCGTTCAGGTGCAGGATGGGCAGTACGGTGCCGTCCCGGGCCGGGTTGAGGAACTTGTTGAGATGCCAGCTGGCCGCCAGCGGCCCGGTCTCCGCCTCGCCGTCTCCGACCACGCAGAACACGGTCAGGTTCGGATGGTCGAGGGCCGCCCCGGTGGCGTGCAACAGCGAGTAGCCGAGCTCGCCGCCCTCGTGGAACGACCCCGGCGTGTTGGGTGCCACGTGCGAGGGCACGCCGCCGGGGAAGGAGAACTGGCGGAACAGGCGGCCCATGCCCTGGCGGTCCCGGCGGATGGACGGGTACACCTCGCTGTAGGTGCCCTCCAGCCAGGCGCAGGCGTTGGGGCCGGGGCCGCCGTGACCGGGGCCCATCACGTATACGGCGTCGAGGTCGCGCTCGACGATGCAGCGGTTGGCGTGGGCGTAGATCAGGTTCAGGCCGGGCGTGGTACCCCAGTGGCCGAGCAGGCGGGGCTTGACGTCGTCGGGGCGGAGCGGCCGCTCGAGGAGCGGATTGTCCATGAGGTAGATCTGGCCGACCGACAGGTAGTTGGCGGCCCGCCACCAGGCGTCGAGGCGGGCCATGTCGGAGCGGCTCAGCGGCCCGGGGGCGTCGGCCAGTCGGTAGCCGGCGGGGGCGATGGTAGGACCGGTGGAGGTGGTGATCTCGTCGGCGGAGGTATCGCCGCCCATCGATGCAGGTGCAGACGTCTCGGTTGTCAACCGGAACTCCTTCCGTCCAGTGCCGAAGCGGTTCCCCGGCCACCCTAGGTCCTGCGCTACCCACCGCCTGACCGGGGGACAAAGGGAAGATTCCGCGCGGCAACGCCCAGCCGTCCCGCCGGCCGCCGCGCCAGCGAGTAAGAAGAAGCCATGCGGGTGCTGGTCGTCAATGCCGGTTCCACCAGCCTCAAGCTGCGGGTCGTCGGCCGCGACGACCGGGTGGAGATCGCCGAGAACCTGGACAGCACCGACGAGTCGGCGCTCGAGGAGTTCGCCAGGCGGGCGGGGGACCTCGACGCCGTCGGCCACCGGGTGGTCCACGGGGGACCGCATTTGGTCCAGCCGGTGGTCGTCACCGCAGGGGTGCGCGCCGACCTGGAGATGCTCAACGACCTGGCGCCCCTCCACAACCCCCCGGCCCTGCGCGCCATCGATGATGTGTCATCAATACTGCCCGATACGCCGGCGGTGGCCTGCTTCGACACCTCCTTCCACGCCTCGCTGCCCGAGGAGGCGTTCCGCTACGCCGTCCCGGTGGAGTGGGAGGAGCGCTGGGGTATTCGCCGGTACGGGTTCCACGGTCTGAGCTGCGAGTGGGCGTTGTCCCGGGCGGCCGAGCTGCTCGGCCGGCCGGCGGAGCAGCTGCGGCTGGTGATCTGCCATCTGGGTGGAGGCGCCTCGGTCACCGCCGTGGAAGGGGGTCGCTCGGTGGACACCTCCATGGGCTTCACCCCGGCGGAGGGGCTGGTGATGTCCACCCGCTCGGGGGATGTCGACCCGGGGGCGGTGGCGTGGGTGGCCGAGCAGGGCGTCGAGGCCCGGGACCTGGCCCTGGCCCTGGAGCGGCGCAGCGGCCTGCTGGCCCTCTCCGGGGGGGTGACCGGCGACATGCGGATTCTCTTGGAGCGGCGCGGGGAAGGCGACCGGGCCGCCGCCGGGGCCGTGGCCGTGTTCCTGCACCGGCTGGCGGCCAAGATCGCCGCCATGGCGGCGTCGTCGGGGGGGCTGGACGTCCTGGTCTTCACCGGCGGGATCGGGGAGCACTCCGCCGCGGTGCGGGCGGAGACCGCGGAACGCCTGGCCTGGATGGGGGTGCGCGTCGACCCGGCCGCCAACCGGGCGGTCGGGTCCGACGACGCTGTGATCAGCCCTCCCGGGGCCGCCGTGGCCGCCATGGTCATCGTGGCCCGGGAGGAGCTGGTGGTGGCCGCCCACTGCCGGCGGCTGCTCGGCGGCTAGTCCGAGGACCGCCGCTTGCGGAGGGCGCCGGCGGTGGCCGCCGCCAGGCCCAGTCCGGCGGCGACCGGGCCGGCGGCGCGGGCCACCCTCGTAACCGCCGGCGGGGTGGGCCGGCGGTCCCCGAGGTTGTCCTCGATCGGCGACCCGGTCGAGCCGGTGTGCTGCCCGGAGCGGGCGAGAGCCATGACCTCGGCCAGGTGCAGGGCCCGCCGGCCGGTGCCGGCCTGCTCGATCTGGGTCTTGCACGAGAAGCCGTCCGCCACCACCACCGTGCGGGGACCGGCCTGGCGGACCGCCGGCAGGATGGCCTGCTCGCCGCAGTCGACGGAGATGTCGTACTTGCCCTTCTCGAACCCCCAGGATCCGGCCAGTCCGCAGCAGCCGCCGCTGACCGGGTCCACCTCGAGGCCCATCTTCTTCAGCACCTTCTGCTCCGGCGACACCTGACCGGTGGCCCGCCCGTGGCAGTGGCCCCACAGGATGGCCTGGCCGTCGAAGGCCGGCACGTCGATGTCGTAGCTGTCGAAGAACTCCCCGAAGTGCATGGCCAGGCGCTCCAGCCGGGCGGCGTCGTCGTCGTGGGGGAGCATCTTGGTGAGCTCGTCCTTGAACACGGCCAGGCAGCTGGGCTCCATCCCCACGATCGGGGTGCCTTCGCGTATGTGGGGCCGCAGCACCTCGAGCACGTTGTGCAGGTAGCGCTCCGCCATGTCCAGGAACCCGTAGTCGTAGAGCGGGCGCCCGCAGCAGATGTGGCCCTCCGGCATGATCACCTGCCAGCCGGCCGCCTCGATGGCCTCGACGCAGGCCACGCCCACCTGGGTGTGCAGCCGGTTGTTGAACGTGTCGGGGAA
>JAKAXG010000632.1 GCA_021827225.1 Actinomycetes bacterium
TCATGCTCCTGCTCGCCCGCCGGGCCACCCCTGGTGGGCGGTGGGGGGCGGCCGCCTGCGCCGCGCTGGCGGTGCTTTCCGGGTTCCGCCAGTCGCTCGCCGAGACGATGTCGGTGCTGGCGCTGGTGGCGGTGGTGGCGACCGTGCGCCGGCCCCGTCACCTGGCGGCGTGCGTGGCCGCTGGGGTGGCCGGCCTGGCGGTGTGGGTGGTCCCCCTGGCCCTGGTGCAGCCGGGGGGGCTGGGTGCCTGGTACCGGGCCACCCGGCTCGAGAGCTCCGGCGCGTTCCACGCGTCGTCACTGCTGGCCGCCAACCACGGCGCCGGCCGGGTCAATTTCGGGACCCTGGCCGCCTACAGCGTCATCCTCCTCGGACCGGCGGTGGTGGTGGCGGTAATCGGCGGGGCCGCCCGGTTGGCGCCCGGCGACCGCAATGATCGCTCCACGGAGCCGGCGGTGATCCGCCCGTGGTACCAGACCGCCCCGGCCCTGCTGGTGGCCTCCCTCGTGCCGGCGGTGGTCATCTACACCCTGGTCGAGTTCGGCAAGGGCGGCTACGCCCTGGCGTTCGTGCCGGCCACCACCGTCACGCTCCTGGCGAGCGTCGCCTCACCGGGCCGGTGGGCGGGGGGAGCAGGGCCGGCGGCGGCCGTCTCGGCGTTCGTGGTCGCGGTGGTGACGGTGGCGGCGGTGGCCGTCAACACCGAGCGCTTCACCGCCGGCGCCGGGGTGGTGCCGGCCTTCGTCCCGGCCCATCTGGCGGGCCTGTGGCTGGGACAGGCCCGGTACGGGGCGCCCTACCCGGAGACCCACCGCACCATCGAAACCGCCGACCGGGCCGACCGCCAGTTGCAGGCCCTGGCCGCCCACATCCATCCCGGCGACCAGCTGATCTACGCCGCCGACCAGCCGGGCCTGGTGCCGTTCCGAAACGTGGGGTGGGCCCTGCCCGACGTGGAGGAGAGCTTCGTCACGGGCAGCTCGGTGCTCTACCAGCAGCTGCACGGCCTCCTCTACTACTCGGCGGGGGCGAAGCTACCGGTCCGCCCCGGCACCCCGGTGTTCCTGCTGGTGTCGAATCCGGCCGGACCCGACGCCGCCGCCCTGTCCGCTGCCGCTGACGCCGCCGACACCGGGTGGCGGGCGGCGGGGTGGCAGGTGTGGCGGGTGAGGCCCGGAACGGCGATCGGCGGCGTGACCGTCACGGTGACAGCCTCCCCGCCGCCGCTGGCGGGTTCCATCGGCAGGCCGGCGCCGGCGGCGTGAACCGCTTCTGCCCGCCAGGGCCGGGGGTCAGCGGGTGGCGAGAACGTTGCCGTAGGGGAGCTTCAGGAGCTCCTCCCCGGTGATGGGCTCGCCCGTCTCGAGCAGGCGCATCTTGAACCCGTAGCCCTCCACGACGGCGGTGAGGCTCTTCGGGTCGTCGCCCACCGCCTCGATCAGCGACAGGCCCCACTCGAACATGACCACCGCCTGCGGGTGTGCGGCCAGGGTGCGCTTCAGGCCGGCCAAGGCGTGGGCCTCGGCGCCTTCGATGTCGATCTTGATGACGTCGACGCGGGGGAGGCCATCGAGCAGGTCGTCGAGGGGAACTGCCTCCACGGTGACGGCCTGCACGGTGTCGCCCAGGCGGGCCAGGCTGTCATCGTCTATGCGGCCCAGGCTGGAGCTGCTGGTGAAGTGGTCCCGCATCTGGAACTCGAGCGAGGTCGGCTCCGACCACGCCGCCCGGTGGTGGACGGTCACGTAGCCGTGGAACCCGTTCAGCACCACGTTGCGCTGGAGGATGCCGGCCAGGCGGGGATGGGCCTCCACCGCCACCACCTTCCCCGACGGGCCGACCAGCTGGGCGGCGAGGAGGGTGAAGTACCCGACGTTGGCCCCCACGTCGACGAACACCATGCCCGGCCCCACCGTCTCCTGCAGCCACGCCGTGACGTGGGCTTCCCACAGCCCGTCGAGAACCAGCCACGGGGCCATGGCCACATCCCGGGTGTCGACGAGCATCCGGGCCCCCCACCGGGTGGACAGCAGAGCCGTCTGATCCCCGAAGTACAGGGGGCCGGCGGGGGCGGCCGGGGCGGGGGCGGCGACGGCCGAGGTGAGGGCCTCGATGCGTGACTCCAGCTCGTCGATGCGCCCGAGCAGCTCGGTCGTGCCCAGCACCCGGCGGGCCCTGGCCGCCAGACGGTTGAGGTAGGAGCCAGCGGCCATTCCCGGATGCTACCGGAGTCCCCTCCCCGCCCCCGGGGCGGCGACCGGGCCGCCGCCGGAGCGGCACCGGGCGGGCTCTCCAGGTAGGGCCGGAGCGGAAATACCGCTCAGCTACGCTGAGCCGGATGAGCAACACGTGGGCGCGGGGCCGGTCGGTCGCGAGGCAGTTGGCGGGGGAGCGGGGCCGGCAGCTTTACCGCAGGGTCCGGGCGTTGCCCCAGGTCCAGGCGGCCCCGGCGGCGCCGCCCCCTCCGCCCCGGGTGGTCTACATAAACCACCCCTCGGCCGAGAAGCCCCGGGTGCTGCCGCTGCAGTTCCCCCCACCGGGCTACCTGGGCCAGCTGTCGGACGAGTTCCAGGCCCGGATGGCCCTCGAACGGGAGTTCATCGAGTTCGACGACTGCTACTTCTACCACGCCACCACGCTGCCGGACGGCACCGAGATCCCCGGGCCGTGGGACCTGCGCGGCCACGAGGACGAGTACCTCGGCTTCACAGACGTGAAGGGCAGGCGGGTGCTGGAGTTCGGGCCCGCCACCGGCCACATGAGCTACTACATGGAACAGGCCGGCGCCGAGGTGGTCAGCTTCGACGTCGGCTTCGACGTCGGCAACCAGATCATCCCCTGGGACTGCGACGACCTGATGGGGATCCGCATGTCGCAGAACCGGGAGCTGGGCGCCCTGCGCAACTCGTGGTGGTACCTGCACCGGGCCAGGCAGTCCCGGGTCCGGATGGTCTACGGCGACATCTACAACCTGCCCGGCGACCTGGGGTCGTTCGACGTGGCCACCTTCCAGTCCATCCTGCTGCACCTGCGCAACCCCTTCGACGCCCTGGAGCAGGCGGCCCGCCGCACCACCTCGACCATCGTGGTAACCGAACCGGTCGACCCCGAGATCGAGAACACCGACAGCATGCGCTTCTTCCCCACCCGGGGCCGGTCGTTCTCCACCGGGTGGTGGTCATTCTCGGCGGCCACCATCGAGGCCATGCTCGACACCCTCGGGTTCCGCAACCTGCGGCGCAGCGAGCACACCCAGACCCACTTCCAGATGCACGACATGGACACCGAACCGGTGCAGATGAAGATGTTCACGGTGGTCGGCACCAAGTAGGTTCCTCCGGCTCCCGGACGGCCCGGCCGTCGTCGGGAAGGGACCCCCCACACGCCTCTAGACCTCTGGACCCCTAGACCCGGGCCATGTTGGCGAACCTCGTGTAGTGGTCGAGGAAGGCCAGCTGGACCTTTCCTGTAGGTCCGTTGCGGTGCTTGGCCAGGATCACCTCGGCGGT
>JAKAXG010000633.1 GCA_021827225.1 Actinomycetes bacterium
CCGCAGACGGCGGCGGCCCCGGCCGCCCGGTTCCGCAGGCGGATGGCCACGATGGGCACGGCGGCCATGGCCACCGCGGCCAGGACCGTGCCGACCACCTGCTGCCACGGGCCGGAGAAGGCGTTGCCCAGGCTCCGCGTGAGCCCCTGGCCGGTGACGGGGCTGTAGGCCACGGCGTGATCCCACGCCGGCAGGAAGGCGCCGGCCACCAGGAGGGCCAGCACGATGACCAGCATGGTCCAGGCCGCCCGCTCGTGGGCGTCCTGGTCAGGCTGGGCGGACCCGGGCGGCCCCGACCCCGGGGCGGGGCTCGCCGCCGGCGGCTCGCCCGGGCCCACCGGTGACGCAGCCGCCGCCGAGGCGGCGGCCGGGTCCCAGACGCCGGTCGGATCACCGACCGGCAGGGTGGTGGTGGCGTCGGAACCGCCGGCCGGGACGGGCGCAGTGACGGTGGGGTCGGGATCCGGGGCCGGGACGGCCCCCTCGCCAGGAGGCTGCTGCTCGGTCCGGGACTCGGGTCCGGTGGCGTTACCCGGCGGCTGCGGCTCGGAGGGGAACGGGTGCCCGCCGACCGGCTCGTCGTAGGGGTTGGCCGGCGGCTCGGCCGCTCCGGAGCGGTGGGTGGGGGCGGTCCAGTCGATCTGCCGGTCAGCCGGGCCGCCGGCCGACCCGGGGTCGGGCGTCGCTTCTCGGGGCCGGGGGGCGCCGTGGCGGCGGCGGACCGCCAGCAGGGCGAGCACCGCGGCCGCCGCGCCGACCACCCAGGCCGCCTCCATCAGCCACAGGCCGGCCCCTACCGTGGAGGTCCCGTACCGGAACACGTCGCCGAGGTCGGCCACCCGGAACCCCAGCTCGGCGGCGGCCACGCCAGCGGCCAGCGCCGCCGCCACCGGCGTGCGGTGCGGCCCGGTGAACCCGATGACCAGGGCCAGGGCCCACGACGCGGCGAGAACCGCGTATAGAGCGGCTTGGTCCGGCTGGGACACGAGCGAGGAGTTGGCCCCGGTCCCGGCGAAGTAGGCCGGCATCATGGCCACGACGTGCAACACGACGGTCGCGGCGAGCAGCCCCGCCGCGATCAGCTCGAGAGGGGCCGGGCGGCGGTGGGCCGCGAGAGGTGGCTCAAGCGCCGTCTGCATAGACACCCATTATCACCGTCCCAGCCTGAACAGAAGCTGAGCGGCCCGGCCGGCGGCTACGCCAGGCCGCGCATGGAGTAGGAGTGGCGCCAGTCGGCGAGCAGGCTGCGCACGGCGGTGACCAGCGCGATGGGCTGGTCGAGCATGACGTGGTGGTAGGCCAGCGGGATCTCGATGACCGGGGCGGTGCGGCCCAGCAGCTCGTACATGCGCCGCCCGATGTCCGGGGTGACCAGGCCGTTCTGGGCCTGCAGGACCGCCACCCGGCAGGGGATGGCGGCGAGCACGTCGGGTCCGATCTCACCGATGTGGTCGAAGAAGGTGGGGTCGAACTTCCACGTCCAGCCGCCTTCCACCTGGCGGATGGAGTGCTGCTTGACGTGCTCGACGACGTAGGGGAGCAGAACCGGCTGGTCGGGAACGGTGCGGAAGCGGGAGAGGGCGTCCTGGCGGGTGGGATACAGCCGTAGCGGCCCGAACGCCTCCCGGTTCCGTCCCGCCCGCTCCTCCGGCGACGGCTCCCGGATGGGCGAGTCGACGATGATGATCCCCTCGAAGCGGTCCCCGAAGCGCGCCGCGGCGCAGAACGTGGCGAACCCGCCGAGGCTGTGGGCGACGACGACCGGCGGCTGGTCGGAGGGGCAGGAGGCGGCGAGCGCCGCGATCTCCGTGGCCCAGTGGTCGAAGGTGTACACCGGCCGGCGGCCTGAATCGCCGTGTCCGGACAGGTCCAGGGCGGTGACGCAGCATTCTCTGGAAAAAAAGGGAGCGACGTGGTCCCACCACCGGCTGTGCGCTCCCCCGCCGTGCACCAGCAGGAGCGTCGGCAGGGCCGGGTCCCCCCACCTCCGGAACGCGATCGGACAGCCGTCCACGTCGATGTGGCCGACCTCCGCCTCTTGGGCCAGGGCGGCCCCGAACCAGTCGGGCGGGCTGGAGTTCTCGGTCACGGCGGCAGGCTACCCGCCCGTCCCGCTCGCCGGGACGGGGGCGGGGCCGGCCGGCCGGCCGGCGCGAACCTACGCTGGCCGGCCTGCTGAGGGAGGGTTCAGATGCCGGTCCGATCGCTCGGCTATGTGAGGGTGGGGGCGGAGGACGTGGACGCCTGGCGACGCTTCGCCGGGGATTCCTGGGGATGACGGCGAGCAGCGGCGACAATCCCGCAGCCGCCTACTACCGAGGGCGAGGAGCCGGTGTACGAGATCTCCGAGGGGGCCTTCTGGGGCCACAGGTTCGTGAACTTCCCGACGCTGTGAGCCGGGAGGCTCACCCTTTTTCCGCGGAGATCTGCGACCGGCCGCGGGAGAACACTCCCGGGACCCGGTCGGCGATGCCCTCGGTGCCACCGCCGCGGGTCCATTCGCGCGAGGTCTGCTGCTCCAGCTCCAGGGCCCGTCCCAGCACCTCCGCCTCGATCCGCCGGTAGGAGGCGTGCAGGTTCCGCACCGCCGGCCGGTTGTTGGCGGCGATGGTGGCGGCCACGCTGTGGGCCCGGGGCAGCAGCTCGTCATGGGGCAGCACCTCCGTCACCAGGCCGGCCTCCAGGGCGCGGGCGGCGTCGACGAAGTCACCGGTGAAGCTCATCCGCCTGGCCATGGCGAAGCCCACCCGCTGGGGCAGCAGAACCGACAGCCCCCAACCCGGGAGTATGCCGACGCGGGCGTGGGTGTCGGCGAAGATCGCCCGTTCCGATGCGATCAGAAAGTCGCAGTTGAGGGCCAGCTCCAGGCCCCCGGTGATGGCCACCCCGTTGACCGCGCCGATCAGCGGCTTGCCCAGCGGCGCCCACGCGTGCCCCGGCGGGATCCCCTCGTCCTCGACGGGACCGAGCTGGCCGCCGTTGGCGCTCAGCTCCTTCAGGTCCAGACCGGCGCAGAAGGCCGGGTCCGCCCCGGTGAGGACGACGGCACCGACGGTGTCGTCGGAGCCCAGCGCCACCATGGTCCGGCGCAGGGAACCGAGCAGGGCCCGGCTCAGGGCGTTGCGGGCAGCGGGCCGGTTCAGCGTTACGGTGGCCACCCCGTCCTGGCGGCTGACGAGTACGGGGTCGGCGGAGTTATCCGGTCGGGTCATCCCGACATAGTGTCAAATGCCGTCACCGCAGCACCTTGAACCGGCGGCGGGTCAGCAGGGCCACCAGGCCGGCGGCGACGGCGATCTCCAGCAGGACGGTGGGGAACCAGCCGGCGCCGATCAGGTGCTGGCCGACGAACCCGCCGACGATGCTGCCGCACAGCCCCGAGCCGACCGTCGCCAGGAAGCCGATGGGCTGGACGCCCGGGACCACCAGGCGGCCGAGGGCGCCGATGACGAGGCCAACGACCACGGTGCTGACCAGCGCCCACAGGGCCAGGCC
>JAKAXG010000634.1 GCA_021827225.1 Actinomycetes bacterium
CGCCAGAAGTAGCCGCCCCGGCTGCCTAGGCGCCGGCCGGGCGGATCAGGTACTTCGACCCGGTGGCCTGGCGGCCGTAGGCGGCGATGGCCTCCAGGCTGAGCGCCCCGGCCAGGGACACCTCGGCGGTGTAAGAACTGGCGA
Organism: Actinomycetes bacterium; assembly: GCA_021827225.1. The sequence continues at coordinate 145 of JAKAXG010000634.1, forward strand.
AGGTGGTCCGGATCCCCGCCGCTACCCGCTGGCGCAGGCGGTCCACCCCCTCCGGGCCCAGCTTCTGCAGGAACGGGGTCAGCAGCCAGCCGCCCACCCCCCACGCCATCCCGAAGCTGCGCACCAGTTCCGTCGGACCCCGGTCCAGGGACCCGTAGATGTACACCTGCTTGTGGGTGGCGGTCCCGTAGCGGCTGAAACCGGCCCCGCCGCCGGCCGCGGCCCGGGCCGACAGGGACGCCTCCATGGCAGCCAGGATGGTCCCGGCCAGCCGGCCGCCGCCCACCGCGTCGAACGCCAGCGTGGCGCCGGTCTCACCGACGGCCTCGGTGAGCCGCTCGGCGAAGTCGGGGGCGGAGGAGTCGCACACCCAGCGAGCTCCGGCGGCGCGCAGCAGCTGCTCCTGGTCGGCCCGGCGGACCACGTTGACCAGGCCGATCCCGTCCTCGGCGCACACCCGGTTCAGCATCTGGCCCAGGTTCGACGCGGCGGCGGTGTGCACCAGGGCGGTATGGCCCTCCATCCGCATGGTCTCGACCATGCCGAGGACGGTCATGGGGTTCACGAACGACGACGCCCCCTCCGCCGCGGTCACCCCCTCCGGCAGCACCAGGCAGGCCCGGGCGTCCACGCAGCGGTACTCGCTGTACATGGCCCCACCGGCCACGGCCACCACCCGGCCCAGCAGGGCGGCCGCCTCCGGTGAGGAGCCGGCGGCGACCACGGTGCCGGCCCCCTCGTTGCCGACCGGCAGGGCAGTCCCGACCCGGCCGCCCGCCGCCCGCACCGCCGCCGGTGTCAGCGGCGCTGTCACCCGGGGCGGGTCACCCTGAGCGGTGACCGCTTCGGACATGTCGGCCCCGGCGAAGAGCAACCCCAGATCCGACGGGTTGATGGGGGCGGCCTCCACCCGCACGACCACCTGCCCCGGTCCGGGAGCGGGGACCTCGACGGAGTCGAGGAACAGCTCGAGGCGGCCGTCGTCGCGGACCAGGGACTTCAGCTGCAGGGACCGCTCCGGGGTGCTCACTGTTCGGCTCTTCCTTTCAGGTGCGAGGCCAGGAACGCCTCGGCGGCGGCGTAGAACTTCAGCCGGTTCTCCGGTTTGGCGAAGCCGTGCCCCTCGTCGGGGAACAGCATGTAGGTGTGGTCGATGCCCTTCTCCTGCAGGGCGGCCACGATCTGCTCCGACTCGGCCTGCTTGACCCGGGGGTCGTTGGCCCCCTGGGCGATGAGCAGCGGGATGCGGATGTCCGCGGCGCGCGACAGAGGCGAGCGGGACCACAGGAACTCCGCCTCTGTGTCGCGGTTGCCGACCCGCCGGTTGAACTGCTCGATCAGCGGCAGCCAGTACGGCGGGACCGAGTCGAGGAGGGTCTTGAGGTTGGACGGCCCGACGATGTCGACGGCGCAGCAGAATGCCTCGGGGGTGAACGCGGCGCCCACCAGGGCGGCGTAACCGCCGTAGGAGCCGCCGTAGATGCACACCCGGTCCCGGTCGGCCCAGCCCTGGCCGGCCACCCACCCGACGGCGTCGAGGAGGTCGTCGTGCATCCGGGCCCCCCACTCCCGGTCGCCGGCGTTGGTGAACTCCTTGCCGTAGCCGGTGGAGCCCCGGAAGTTGACCTGGATGCACAGGTAGCCCCGGTTGGCCAGCCACTGCGCCTCCGGGTTGAGGCCCCACACGTCACGCCCCCACGGGCCGCCGTGCACGTTGAGCACCGCCGGCAGGCCCCGCCGTTCCACTCCCGGCGGGAAGGTCAGGTAGCCGTGGATGGTCAGCCCGTCGCGGGCGGTGAAGCTGAACGGCTCCATGGGCGCCAGACGGTAGCGGCCCAGCTCCGGGCGGTTCTCGAACAGGAACCGCGCGGAGCGGTCGGCCCGGTCGAACAGGTAGGTGCGGGCCGGGCCGTCGTCGGCGACGAAGGTGACTATCCAGCGCCGGTTGGCGTCGTCGGTGCTGTCGATGTGGACCTCGCCGTCGCTGATGGCGGCCAGGGCGGCGAAGTCGTCGGCCAGGGCCGGGTCCAAGACGGTGTGCTCGAGGCGGTCCCGCACGAAGCCCACCACCAGCGGCCGGCGGGTCTCGGGGTCGAGCAGCACGTCGCCGACGTCGTAGTCGGGATCCTCGGCCACCACCTCCACGGCGCCGGAGGCGAAGTCCAGGCGCACCAGCCGGGAGGTGTTGGCCTCCCGGGAGGACAGCATGTACAGCCCGGTCCCGTCCCCCGACACCGCCAGGGGGGCGGTGGTCAGGGAGTCCTCGTAGTCGAAGGACTGGATGGGCCGCCAGCCGTCGCCGTCGGGGACGCACAGCTCGTAGCCGCCGCCGGACTCCGCCGGGCGGACCACCGCCCGGACCTGCAGGTCCAGGTCGGCGATCCACGGGTTGCCGGTGGCGGAGCCGAACCCGGCGTTGCGGCCCACCAGATCGAGCTGCCCGCTGGACAGGTCCAGGCGGTAGGCGTCGTGCAGGGCCGGATCGTCCCGGTTGAGGCCGATGAGCACCTGGCCGGGATGGCGGGGGGAGGCGGCGATGGGCTGCACCTGGACCCCGTCGAAGGGGGTGAGGTCCGCGGTGGTGCCGCCCTCCAGGTCGACCCCGTAGAGGCGCCAGTTCTCGTCGCCGCCGCGGTCCTGGAGGTAGAGGAGGTGCCGGTCATCGTGGGCCCACAGGTAGACCCGCACCCCCCGGTCGCGGTCCTCGGTGACCGGCCGGGCCTGCCCCGGGTCGCCGGCCGGGCCGACCCACACGTTGAGCACGCCGTCCACCGGGGCCAGGTAGGCGATGCGGGTCCCGTCGGGCGAAACGGTGGCCATGGCGCGCTCGGGGTTCCCGAACAGCACCCGCCTGGGTATGAGGTCCGCTTCCACCCCATGAGGTCTACCATCCGCGTGTGCCCCCCACGTGCCCGCACGGCCAGCCCCAGGGCGAGTGCCTGATCTGCAAGACGCTGGGGATGGACCCCGGCGGGGCCGGCGGGTCGGCTCCTTCGGGTGGGGGTCGCCGGTCGCGGGCGGCTTCGGGCCCGGCTGCGCCGGCGGTCGCTCCCGACCCCGCGTCCGCGGTTCCCCGCTCCTGGTCGCCGGGCCCGGCCCGCCAGCCGGGGGGCTACCCGCCGGCCGGCGGCCCGCCCGGCCACCAGCCCCGCAGCCTGCCCCACGTGGCCGCCCTGGTCGTGGTCGGGCTGGTCGTGGCCGGGGTGGCGGCGTGGGCCCTGCTCGGGGTGGCGTTCGCCATCCTGCACCTGCTGGAGCTGATCGTGGTGGCCGGCGCGGCCGGATGGGTGGGATACCGCATCGGTCACTTCCGGGGGCGACGAGGGGGCTGACCCGGCCTGCTCTTAT
>JAKAXG010000635.1 GCA_021827225.1 Actinomycetes bacterium
AAGGCCCTGACCACCTGGCAGATGGCATCGGTCTCGCGGATGGCGGCCAGGAACTTGTTGCCGAGACCCTCACCCTCGGAGGCGCCGCGGACGATGCCGGCGATGTCCACGAAGGTCACGTCGGCGGGGACTATCCGCTCGCTGTCGTAGAGCTCGGCCAGCTTCTCGAGCCGGCTGTCGGGGACCCCGACCACCCCGACATTGGGGTCGATGGTGGCGAAGGGGTAATTCGCCGCCAGCACATCGTTGCGGGTCAGGGCGTTGAAGAGCGTGGACTTCCCGACATTGGGCAGGCCTACGATGCCGATGGACAGGCCCACAGGGCGGCTCCTCCAGGTGCGCGACTAGGTCGAGGGGAGCCCCCAGGGTAGGGGAACAGCACGCACTCGGTGGGCCGGCAGTGCCCCGTCGGGGTCCTCCGCCGCTCCGACGTTCGACCCTGGCCCGGAGCCCGGTGCCGTTTCCACACTCTGGGGACCGCCCCGAGAGGATCGACCCGGATGCACGATTCGACACATCGGCGCCGGCGTCGCGCCGGGCGCCCCCACCGGTGGCACGTGGCCGCGGCGGTGCCGGGGATCGCCATGTTGCGGTCCTACGAGCGGCGCTGGCTTTCGCATGACACCGTCGCCGGCCTGATCCTGACCGCGCTCCTGGTGCCGCAGGGAATGGCTTACGCCGAGCTGGCCGGGCTGCCGGCCATCACCGGGTTGTACACGTCGATCCTGTGCCTCGTCGGCTACGCCCTGTTCGGACCGTCCAGGATCCTGGTGCTCGGGCCGGACTCGTCACTCGGCCCCATGATCGCCGCCACCCTCCTCCCACTCCTCGGAGCCCACGGTGACCCGGCCCGGGCTGTGGCCCTGGCGTCGGTGCTGGCGCTGATGGTGGGGGCTCTGACCGTGCTGGCCGGCGTGGCCCGCCTCGGGTTCGTGGCGGACCTCCTGTCGAAGCCGACCATGGTCGGCTACATGAATGGCCTGGCTCTCACGATCGTCGTAGGTCAGCTGCCCAAGCTGTTCGGGTTCTCGGTGAGAGGGGACAACTTCATCTCCGAGCTGCGCGGCTTCGTCGACGGTGTGGCCAGCGGTGACACGGTGGTCGCGGCGCTGGGTATCGGCCTGTTCGGCCTGGCGGTCATCGAGGCCTGTCAGCGCTGGTGGCCCAGGGTCCCCGGCGTCCTCGGCGCGGTCGTGGCCTCGATCCTGGCGGCCGGTGTCTTCGACCTCTCCGGCCACGGAGTGTCGGTGGTGGGAACGCTGCCCCAGGGGTTTCCGCCCTTCACCATCCCCCACGTCAGCGGGTCGGACTTCGGGCTGCTGCTCGGCGGGGCCGCCGGCATCGCCGTGGTGTCGCTAGCCGACACCATCTCGACGGCGTCGTCCTTCGCCGCCCGCTCCGGCCAGGAGGTCGACGGCAACCGGGAGATGATCGGTATCGGGGCCGCCAATATCGGCGCCGGGCTGTTCCAGGGATTCCCCGTGTCCACCAGCGGATCGCGCACTGCGGTCGCCGAGCAGGCCGGCTCGAAGACCCAGGTCACGGGACTGGTCGGGGCCCTGGCGATAGTCGTGATACTCCTCCTGGTGCCCGGTCTCCTGCGCAACCTGCCCCAGCCGACGCTGGCCGCCATCGTGGTGGCGGCGGCGCTGTCGCTGGCCGACGTGCCGGCCACCGCCAGGCTCTTCCGGCAGCGGCGTATGGAGTTCGCCCTGTCGATCGTGGCGTTTCTGGGCGTGGCACTGCTCGGGGTGCTGCCCGGCATCGTCGTGGCCATGGCGCTGTCGGTGGCCAACGTGTTCCGCCGCCTGTGGTGGCCGTACCAGACCAGGCTGGGGCGCGTCACCGGGATCTCCGGCTTCCACGACCTGCACAGCTACCCTGACGCCGAGGAGCTGCCGGGCTGTGTCGTGTACCGCTTCGACGCCCCGCTCATCTTCGCCAACGCCAGGACGTTCCGGGAGCAGATACGGGCTCTGGCCGGTTCGGATCCGCCGCCCCGGTGGATCATCGTGGCCGCCGAGCCGATCACCGACGTGGACACCACAGCCGCCGACATGCTCCAGAGTCTCGACCAGGCGCTCAATGAGCAGGGCATCAGCCTGGTGTTCGCCGAGCTGAAGGATCCGGTCAAGGAGAAGATCGAGCGCTACGGCCTAACCCGCACCATCGATCCGGCCCACTTCTTCCCCACCGTCGACGACGCCGTGACCGCCTTCCGGGTCCGACGCTCCACCGGGATGGACGGGGCGTGAAGCCGGAGGCTCGAGCGAGGGGACCCTCGCCGGTGAACGGTCTGGGACGCCGCCAGCAGGAGGATTCCCGCCGGGCTATCCGGGGAGCAGGTCCTGGGCGTTGCGCTCGAGGGCGGGGTGACGCAGCTTGGACATGGCCCGGGCCTCGATCTGGCGGATCCTCTCGCGCGTCAGATTGAAGTGGGCGCCCACCTCGTCGAGGGTGCGCGGTTCGCCCCGGTCGAGCCCGAAGCGGAGCTGGAGGACCGCCCGCTCCCGGTCGTCGAGGACGATCAGCATCTTGGTGATCTCCGCGGGCAGCAGGGCGGCGGCGGCCGCCTCGAACGGCGACACCGCGGAGTGGTCCTCGACGATGTCTCCGAGCTCCCCGTCGCTGTCGGCCCGCAGCGGCTCCGAGAGCGACATGGGCTCGGACACATAACGCAGGATCTCGACGACCTTGTGAGACTCCGTGCCGAGGTCGGCGGCCAGCTCGGCGATGGTGGGACGCCGGCCCAGCTGCGCCTCGAGCCGCCCTCTGGCCCGGGTGACCCGGTTGAGAAGGTCGCCGGCGTGCACCGGGAGCCGTACGGTCCGCCCGGTGTTGGCGATTCCGCGGGTGATGGACTGGCGTATCCACCAGGTGGCGTAGGTCGAGAACTTGAAACCCTTGCGCCAGTCGAACTTCTCGACGGCGTGCATCAGGCCCAGATTCCCCTCCTGCACCAGGTCCAGGAGGGGTACGTCGGCCGACTGGTACCGCTTGGCGATGGACACCACCAGCCGGAGGTTGGCCTTGACGAACGCCTCGGTCGCTTCGTCGCCGTGACGGATGAGGCGGCGCAGCTGGCGGCGGCGCGCCGGGGTGATCTCCTCGCCGCCGGCCAGCTCGCCCCGGGCTTCCCGGCCGGCCTCTATCGCCTGCGCCAGCCGGGCTTCGTCGTCCTTGCTGAGCAGGGCGTGCTTGCCCACATCGTTCAGGTAGAGGCGGACCAGATCCTCTTCGGGCTGTACAGCACGCTTGTTGACCACCCGTCCTCGTCTCTGCTGTGGTTTGAGACACGGCCCTCAGTGGAGCTGCAAGTGTCCAGCCCCTCGACTGTACCGGATCCCCTTCCTTTCTCCCGGCCCTGGCGCCCATCGGCCGACGACCCCGCCGGCCCGGACCGGCTATACTGACGGGCGAGGGCAGTTGCAGTGACAAGGTTTCCCTCCGGCTCATGCAGAGCCAGGCCGTGACCCGTGTGATCC
>JAKAXG010000636.1 GCA_021827225.1 Actinomycetes bacterium
CCATCTCCAAGACGGTCAACGTCCCCGAGGAGGTCACCGTCGAGGACGTGGAGCAGCTCCACATCGAGGCCTGGCAGCTCGGTCTCAAGGCGGTGGCCATCTACCGGGACAACTGCAAGGTGGCCCAGCCCCTCGCCACCGCCAAGAAGACCGTCGCCGATCCGGGCGCCTCGGCCGCCGAGGTCCACGACGCCGAGCTGGCCCTCAAGGTGGCCGAGCTGGAGAAGGCGCTGGAGCGCCAGACCGTGGTGGTGAAGCAGCCCATCCGGGAGCGGCTGCCCCGCAAGCGGCGGTCCGCCACCTTCGCCTTCCGGGTGGCCGACTGCGAGGGCTACGTGACGGTGGGCGAGTACGACGACGGCCGGCCCGGCGAGGTGTTCATGAAGGTCTCCAAGCAGGGATCGACCCTGGCCGGGATCATGGACGCCTTCTCCATCGCCATCAGCCTGGGCCTGCAGCACGGCGTGCCGCTGGCGACCTACGTCAAGAAGTACACCAACATGCGCTTCGAGCCGGCCGGCATGACCGACGACCCTGACCTGCGCATCGCCCAGTCCCTGGTCGACTACATCTTCCGCCGGCTGGCCGTCGACTATCTGCCCTACGACGAGCGGGTGGAACTCGGGGTGCTCACCTCCCAGGAGCGGACCCAGATGACGCTGCCCGGCCTGGAGGAGGCCACCACCCCCAACCTGCGCCTGGACGCCGGGCCTGACGTGGCCGATCCGGAGGCTGAGGTCCCGGTCCAGATGAGGGCCCCGTCGGTGGTCGAGTCCGACGCCCCCTACTGCTTCCAGTGCGGGGTGCAGATGCAGCGGGCCGGCAGCTGCCACGCCTGCCCGTCGTGCGGTACCACCAGCGGCTGCTCGTGAATCTGACCATGGTTGGTGCCGGCTGCTCAGGGGTTGGCGAGCGGTAGCTCCCTGTGGAGCCGGGGCGGAGGGGAGCCCTGGCCCTGGTCGAGATGGATGGCAGAAGTGAGGGCCGCCGGTACCCACCGGCGGCCCTCGTCGGCTCTTGAGCATCTCGCGACCCGAAGTCCGCTCTCCACGCCACCTCCACGCCGCCCGTGTCTGGCCTGCACAGGGCGCGGGTGGGATCGACACCGGCCGGGACGCCGAGTCCGGTCCCGGCCGGTCACCCACCCGGAGGAAGCCATGCGTCCTGTTCCAACCGACAACCCGGCCGACCGTCGATCCCTGTTCGACGAGCTGCGCTCGCTGGTCTCGGGAGTCGTCGCCGAGCCCCATGAGCCAACCTACGAACAGCTGGTAAGGCCATGGAACCTCTCCGTGGCGATGTGCCCGGCCGCGGTCGTGGCGCCGCTCACCGCCTCCGACGTGTCAGCGACGGTGTCGTTCGCCCGATCCCGAAGGATGACCGTGGGCGTGCAGGCAACAGGGCATGGAGCCGAGAGCTCCCTGGCCGGGGACATCCTGCTCGCCAGCCGGCACCTCGACGAGGTCACGGTCCACCCCGATCAGCGGTGGGCGCGCGTCGGGGCCGGGGTCAAATGGGCGCGGGTGATCGAGGCCGCCGCCCCCTTCGGGCTGGCCCCTCTCAACGGATCGTCCAGCGACGTGGGAGTCGTCGGCTACACCACCGGCGGCGGTGCCGGCCCGATGGTCCGTACCTTCGGCCTCGCCGCCGACCGGGTGCGGGCCTTCGATGTCGTCACCGGTGATGGAGTGATGCGCCGGGTAACCCCTGAGGAGCGACCGGACCTGTTCTTCGCGCTGCGAGGCGGAAAAGGCGCAGCCGGCGTCGTAACCGCAATCGAATTCGACCTGCTGCCCCTGCCCAGCTTCTACGGCGGTGCGGTGTACTTCGCAGGCGGGGACGCCCCGCAGATCATCGACCGCTGGCGCAGCTGGTCTCGGGCCCTTCCCGAGCAGGCGACCACATCGTTCGCGCTCCTGCAGCTGCCACCCGGGGCGGCCGCCCCCCCTTCGCTGGTCGGCCGGATGGTCCTGAGCATCCGTTTCATGTGGGTCGGCGACCCCCGGGAGGGTTCACGGCTGCTCGATCAGATCAGGTCAGCTGCGCCCGTGCTGCTGGACGACACCGCCGTGAAGCCCTATGCAGCAGTCGACTCCGTCCACGCCGACCCGGTCGACCCGATGCCGGCTCGTGACGCAGCGATGCTGCTCACCGACTTCACCGACGAAGCAGCAGGTCGGCTACTTTCCGTAGCCGGACCCGGTTCGGGATCACCGCAGATCGTCGTGGAAGTCCGTCAGCTGGGCGGGGCGTACGCCCGCGAGGGATCGCATCCGAGCGCGTTCGTGCACCGGGACGCCGCGTACAGCCTCGTGGCCGTCGGGATCGCCATGGACCCATCGGTCACACCGCACGCCAATCGGCTGTTCGCAGCACTGGCGGACTGGGACACCGGCGGGACATGGGCCAACCTCGGTCCGGTTCACGACCCGACCAGCGCCCGCCGGGCGTTCGACGAACCGACGCTGGGACGCCTGGCCGCAGTGGCCGAGCGGTACGACCCCGACGGCGTTCTCGTCGCCGGCACCTTCCTTCGGGACCTGGGCCTCGCAGGTGTCGCTACCGGTGGGGCTCGCGCCCGCTGAGATAGGCACTCGCCCGACGGGCGCGGCATCCGCCGGTAAGGGCCTACAGCCGGCAGGAGGTCGCGCCCGCTCTCCGGATCGGATAGTCGGTATCCCGCCGCCGCAGCGATCAACTGCCGGAAGAGGCGCGTTTGCTCCCTCGACGAGCCGGGGATAAGTGACCGGGACGGGAAAAACCTATCGGAGGAGGTCGAGGTGGACGACGGTATTTCGATGGAGGAAATCGAGGCGGAGCAAGCCGTATCGCTTCCTGACAAGGAGGTGCTGTCGCTGCTCGATGTCAACGCCAACGCGGACCTGGGCCTGGATCTGGCCGCCCCGGTCGACCTGGCGGCCGCCGCCAACCTCGACGTGGCGGCTCCGATCGAGGCTGCGGCAACCGCCAACGTGCTCAGCCCCGACGCCCAGGCGGTGGGTATCGCCAGCCAGCACGGGACGATCGATCAGCACATCACCGGCACTGCCACCGCGACGGCGCCTCAGCACGCCGGGGTGGCGCAGGACAGCAGCGGCACGGGCGGCGGCGTGACTACCGGCACGCCGGGCGGGACCTCTACTGCCACGGGAGCCGCCGGCTCGGCGGCCACCGGCAGTAGCACCACCGGCGGCGTGGACTCGCTGCTGAACGGCGGCAGCCTGCTGGACGCCAACGTCAACATCCATGCCAACGCCGACCTGGCCGCCCCTATCGACGGGGCCGTTGCTGCGAACGGCAATGTCGCCGCCCCGGTGGACGCGGCGGTAGGGGCCAACATCGCCTCGCCGGGCGCCGTCTCGGAGGCCCTCGCCCCCCAGAGCGTCGACATCGCCCAGAACCTGGACCACGTATCAGCCAACGCCACGGCCGACCAGACCGCCAACGTCTCCCAGCAGTAACACGGGCGGCATCGAGCGGG
>JAKAXG010000637.1 GCA_021827225.1 Actinomycetes bacterium
CGGCTGGCAGGGCTGTCCCGGCGAGGACCGGTCGTGACCCTGGCCACGGTCGGTACCAGCTCGCAGGCCCTGTGGTACATGACCCGCGGCTTCGGGATCGTGGCGCTGCTGCTGCTCACCATGACCACGGTGCTGGGCCTGGCGCAGGCCGGACGCTACACCCGGCCCGGCCTGCCCCGCTTCGTGATCTCGGCGCTGCACAGGAACGGCTCCCTGCTGGCGCTGTCCGCCATCGCAGTGCACGTCATCACCGCAGTGCTGGACACCTTCGCCCCGGTCCACCTGATCGACGTGTTCGTCCCCTACGCCTCGAAGTACCGGCCTTTCTGGACCGGCATGGGGGCCCTCGCCCTGGACCTAATGCTGGCGGTGGTGATCACCAGCCTGCTGCGGGGCCGGATCGGCTACCAGGCGTGGAAGACGGTGCACTGGGCCGCCTACGCGTCGTGGCCGATCGCCCTGGTGCACGGCCTCGGAACGGGCACCGACGTCAAGGTGGGATGGGTGCTGTTCATCTACCTGGCGTGCACCGTCTCCGTCGTGGGCGCGCTGTGGTGGCGCCTGGCCCGGGACTGGAACCCGGCCCATGCGGCGGCCCGGGGCACGGCCGTGGCGGTCAGCATCGGCCTGCCGGTGATGATCGCCGCATGGGCGGCCTCGGGCCCGCTCAAGGCCGGCTGGGCCCGCCGGGCCGGCACCCCCACAGCCCTGCTGGCTCCGGGAACGGCGCCCGGCTCGGGCGGCGGCGTCTCCGCCGCCGGGCCGACGCCGGGCACCGTGGCGCCGGGCGCGCCGGGCCTCTCGCTGCCCATCAGCGCCCGGGTGGTGGGCAGCCAGAGCGAGACCGGGCCCGACGGGAGCGGGCTGGTGTCGGTGGTGATCTCGGGCACCTTCCAGCCCGTCGGGTCGGCGTCGCTCGGCTCGCTGCGGCTGGTGCTCACCGGCCAGCCCGTCGACGGCGGGGTGAGCCTCACCGGCAGCCAGGTGTCGATAGGCCCGGCGTCGGAGCCGGCCGAGTTCAACGGCCACGTGAGCCAGCTGGAGGGATCGGTGGTCATCGCCTCCCTCCAGGACACCAGCGGCCACATGGTGACCGCCGTCATCCGCCTGGAGATGTCGCGGGAGAGCGGCCGGGTGCACGGGGAGCTGCAGGTGCAGGCGTGAGCCGGGTCCACCCCCGCGTCGTCCCCGATCCCACCACGGTGCCCCGCCTGCTCGGCGGCCACGGGGGCCCGGATCTGGAGAGCCACTTCGCCCGGTGGGGCCAGATGCCCGGCGGCGGGCCGGCCCTGATCGACGAGGTGGACCGGGCCGGGCTGCGGGGCCGGGGCGGGGCCGCCTTCCCCACCGCGGTGAAGTTGCGCGCCGTGGCCGGACGCCGCCAGGTCGTCGTCGTGGCCAACGGCGCCGAACGGGAGCCGGTCAGCCAGAAGGACAAGGCTCTCCTGGCCCGGGCGCCCCATCTGGTCCTCGACGGAGCCGGCATCGCCGCCGAGACGGTCGGCGCGTCAGAGGTGATCCTCTGCGTCGACCGGTTCGCGTCCGATCCGCTCATGGCCCTGGCCGCAGCACTGAGGGAACGGGCCAGGGCCGGCGCCGACCGGGTGCCGGTCAGGGTGGAGGCCACCCCGGGCGCCTATGTGACGGGCGAGGAGTCGGCCCTGGTCCACTGGTTGAACGGGGGTCCGGCCAAACCCACGTTCGTGCCGCCGAGACCCTTCGAGAAGGGCGTGCGGGGGCGGCCCACGCTGGTCAACAATGTCGAGACCCTCGCCAACCTGGCCCTGGTGGCCCGCTTCGGTGCCGGCTGGTTCCGGTCGCTCGGCACCGACCGGGACCCCGGAACGGCGCTCATCACCGTCTCGGGCGCCGTGACACGCCCGGGCGTCTACGAGGTGCCCTTCGGCGTGGCACTCGAGTCGGCCGTGGCCATGGCCGGGCCGGCCGGAACACCGCAGGCTGTACTGGTCGGCGGGTACGCCGGGGCGTGGGTGCCGTGGTCGGCGGCCGCCATCGGCTTCGACTCGGCGTCCCTCGGCCGGGTCAGGGCTTCGGTCGGCTGCGCCGCCATCAACGTGATCGGACCGGACTCCTGCGGGCTGGCCGAGACCGCGGCGGTCCTGCGCTGGATGGCCGGCCAGTCCGCCGGGCAGTGCGGGCCCTGCGTGCACGGACTACCGGCGCTGGCCGATGCCTTCGACGCTCTCGTCGCGGGCGACCAGCGGGGGACGGCGGCCCGCCGGGTGGAGGACCTTCTCGGCCTCATCCCCGGCCGGGGGGCGTGCCATCATCCCGACGGGGTGGTGAAACTGGCCCGCAGCGCCCTGATCACCTTCGCCTCCGATGTCGAGGCCCACCGCCACCGGGGGCCCTGCCAGGTGCACCGCCGGGTGCTCCCCGTACCTCCCGGCGCGCCGGTGTGGCGATGAGACGCCACCTGGTCGTCAACCCCATCGCCTGCGACGCCCACGGCATCTGCGCCGAACTGCTGCCGGAGTTGATCCACCTGGACGAATGGGGCTACCCGGTGATCGACCCGGCGCCGCTGCCCCCCCATCTCGAGGGGCTGGCCCGCCGGGCCGTCGCCGCCTGCCCCACGCTGGCGCTCATACTGCGCGATTCGGGGTCCTGAACCCCGCTCCCGCAGGCCCTTTTCCCCGGTTGAGCCGGCCGGGGCCGTGGTTGACTGGGATGGCGGCAGCCGGCAACGGCCACCCAGGAGGTCGACGATGATGCACACGGACGGCTTGACGGGCCTGGTTGGGCTCACCGCGCTGGTCGAGGTGGGCGGGAACGAGATGACCGGGGTGGTGTCGGCCGTCGACGATTCGCAGGTGACGGTGACCCTCGACGACGGCGGACCGGAGCCGGGGGAGCTGCCGGCGGTCGTCGTCAGCGTCTTCGCCTCCGACGCCCTGTACCGCCTGGAAGGGCGGGCGACGGTCGCGGGTCGGGAGCTCGTGACAGCCGGTGACAGCTCGATCGAGCGGATCCAGCGCCGGCGATGGCCCCGCCGCCGCCTCGACCTGCCGGTGACGCTCTGCCCGGTGGCGGACGGGCTGCGCATCGAGGGCGTTCCCGGCCGGACCGTGGATGTCGGCATCGGCGGCTGCTGCGTGGAGACCCTGAGACCGGTGGAGGGGGAGGGGGACCCGATGGTGATCCTCAGCCTCCCGGACGGGACCACCGTCGTCTCGGGGACCTCCACCGTGGCCAGCGAGGACCTCGGCGACGGCTGGCGCTACCGGCTGGCGTTCCGGGACCTCGAAGCCCACGACGCGGGCCGGATCGCCGCCCTCATGGACTGAGAGGCGGTCGGCGCTACCGCCCGAGGTTGCCTTCGAGGAACGCCAGGCGGTCCGCCGCCTCGTCGATCAGCTTGGCGGTGGGCTTGCCCATACCGTGGCCGGCGGAGGTCGCCACCCGCAGCAGCACCGGGTTGGGACAGCCCTGGGCCGCCTGGAGGGCGGC
>JAKAXG010000638.1 GCA_021827225.1 Actinomycetes bacterium
GCTCGTCGCCGCCCAGCAAGCCATCGCCCTTGACTGGACCACCGCCCTGTCCCGCCTGGGTGTCACCCCCTGAGCCGGGCGGCCGGGTGAGCGCCCGGCGGCCTGGGGCTCTACGATGGGTCGCCCCGGGCGCTTAGCTCAGTTGGTTAGAGCACCGCGCTTACAACGCGGTGGTCGGGGGTTCGAGTCCCTCAGCGCCCACAGGAGAGAGTGCCACGCCGGACATCGGCCGCCAGCGGCCGTCCGTTCGTCCGTCCGGCCCGGGAGCCGCCAGGTTACAGTTCCGGCCATGGTCGACTCCGACGCCATCACCTGGGACGCCTCCGACTGGGACCACCCGGCCAGGACGGCCGCCCAGATGTCGAACGCCACCGTGTCCCGGGGGGTCAAGGAGGACTGGCTGGCTCTCTTCGCCCCCGACGCCATCATCGAGGACCCGGTAGGGCCTTCCTTCCTCGACCCGGAGGGCAAGGGACACCGCGGTCCGGAGGCCATATCGGCGTTCTGGGATTCCTATGTCGGGATGATCGAGAAGTTCCACTTCCACATCACCGACTCCTTCGCCAACGGGCCCTGCTGCGCCAACGTCACCACCATCACCACGACCCTCCGGGACGGCAGCACGATGGCCATCGACTGCGTGCTCATCTACACCGTGGACGAGGAGGGGCTGATCACGTCGCTCCGGGCCCACTGGGAGCCGGACCGGGCCATGGCGACCATCGCCAAGCCAGCGGGCTGAACCGGCTCTCAGCCGCCGGCCGGCAGCCCCGGTAGGCCGTCCAGGCTGGCCCCGTTCTTCTCGGCCCAGTACCGACCGATCCCGTCGGGGCCCTTGCGGGAGGCCCACTCGTCCATCGTGGGGCGGTGATCCTGGAGCGCCATGAGCGGTACGCCGTAGCCGCACGAGTCGGCGATCCGCTCGACGTCGACGACCACGACCGAGCGGACACCAACGTCCTGGCCGCCCGGGAAGCGGTCCCGCAAGGCGGCGAAGTCGCCGCTGCCGGCCAGCGCAGCGCGTCCCCTCCCGTGCAGGCGCACGATCCGGGGCGGACCGTCGAAGGCGCAGAACATGATCACGATCCGCCCGTTCTCCTGCAGGTGGGCGACGGTTTCGATGCCGCTGCCGGTCTGCTCCAGGTACATGACCTGGCGCTCCCCGGTGACCAGGAACTCCCGGCGGTTGCCCTTCGGCGAGCAGTTCACGTGCCCGTCACCGGCCAGGGGAGCGGTGGCGACGAAGAACACCGGTTGCAGCTGCATCCAGTCGGCCAGGCGGTCATCGATGCTCTCGTAGGTGCGGCCCATGCCCCATTCTCGGAGGCCGGCCGGCCCGGGGCAAGCCCCGTCAGGCGGAGGCGTGGCGCCGGCGGCGAACGCCGAGGAGCCGGTCGGTGGCGAAAGCCATGCCGCAGATGGCGGCAGAGCCGAGCATCTCGACGATCAGGGCGGAAATGCGGCTTTCGGGTTTCATGGCACCTCCAGGCGGCATCGGTACTGCCTATACCCCTCTTCTCGGTTCTCCGACCGCCGGGTGTAAGCGCTTGATACGAAAAGCCCGCAGGGTGGCGGCCGCCTGTGCCGTAGGTAGCCTCGGAGCGTGACATCGATGACACCACGGGAGCGCTGGCGCCTGGGCCTGGCGGTGCTGACGGCCTACATGGGGCCCCCGGACCGGCGGGCCGCCGACATCACGGCCGTCGCCGGCCAGCACGATCCGAGGGAGGTCCTTTTCGGGGTCCTGGCCGTGGCTCGCGACATCCTGGGCGTCCTCGAGGCGGAGGAGGACATCAGCGCTGCGGATGTCCTACAGGCCCTCGCCAGCCAGGACGCCGGCGAGGGGGACTGAGAGGCCCCGCCCGCTCACAGCCGGAACTGCACCCTCGCCACCGTCTCGGCCATCGGGGCGAGCAGCGCCCGCAGGCGGTTGTGCTCGGCGTCCTCGTCGTAGGCCCGGTAGGAGGCCTCGTCCATGAAGTCGGCGACGATGGCGAAGCTCCAGTTGTCCGGCCGGAGGCCAGCATCGGATCCGAGGGTGTAGGCCAGCGTGCCCGGGCAGTTGAGCGAGCGGAAACCGTGCTGCAACTTCTCCACCTCGGCCGGGTCCTGGTCGGGGCGGAGCTTCACCATGACGACGTTGCGGATCATCGGGGCAGGCTAGCGGTCCGGCCCGGGTCCGGCCCGGCCCGGACCCGGGCCTGCCGCCGGCCGGGCCGGGCTGAACGGTCCGCACCCTACGGCCCCCGGGGCAGCGTAGGAAAGATCAAGAAGTGACGTCCGCCTCTAGGGTTTCGGCGCCGGACGAGTCATTTTTCACCTGACCGAGACAACCCTGCTTTCGAGGGGGGATTTGATATGACCACCGGAGGAACCCCCCAGTCGCTGGTGGTGGTGAGGCGCAAGTCCCCGCTCAGCTGGATGTGGGACCGCCAGCTGGAGCACTACCCCGACACCGTCCCCCGCTTCACCTACCTGGGCATCGTGGTGGCGTCGGCCATCGTGCTCTACTACGAGTTCTACGTCATTGGAGCGGTCACACCGTCGGTCCTGGTCCACTACCACATGACCTTCCCCTTCTTCGTCTACGTGCTGGTGGTCGGGAACCTGGTCGGGGCCTTCGCCTCCCTCCTGGCAGGCATGGCCGACCGGTGGGGGAGGTCCAACCTGGTGGTCTACGGCCTGCTGGTCACCGCCCTGGTGACGCTGTTCGGCCTTCCGTACGCGCCGAACCTGTGGTGGTACGGCGTTTTCTACTCCCTCCTCGGCTTCGTCGAGGGCATCATCCTGGTCGCCACCCCGGCGCTGATCCGGGACTTCTCGCCGCAGCTCGGCCGGTGCTCGGCCATGGCCTTCTGGACCCTCGGCCCGGTGATCGCCAGCCTCACCGTCTCCCTGGTTTCCAGCCACACCCTGAACCACCTGCGGGCGTGGGAGGACCAGTTCATCATCTGCGGGATCGTCGGGCTGGTCGTGTTCCTGATCGCCTTCGTGGGACTGAGGGAGCTGTCGCCGGGGATCCGGGACCAGCTCATGGTGAGCGTCAAGGACCGGGTCCTAGTCGAGTCCAGGGCTGCCGGCGTCGACGTGGAGGAGAGCCTGAAGCACCCGTGGCACCAGATGGTGCAGCCCTTCACCGTCATCCCGGCGCTGGGAATCGGGGTCTTCCTGATCATCTACTACACGCTGATCGCCTTCCTGGTGACGTTCATGGCGTTGATATTCGGCTACAGCCAGCTCAGGGCGAACCTGCTCGGCAATTGGGTGTGGGCGTTCAACGCGGGGGCCCTCGTCGTCGTCGGCATCCTCTCGGACAAAGCCCGGGTGCGGAAGCCGTTCATGGCCCTCGGGTTGGTGGTGGCCATGGTGAGCACCGCGCTGTTCGCCATCAGGACCACCGACGCGACCACCAGCTACTACACCTTCGTCACGATCCTGAGCATCCTGGCCGTCGGCCTGGGGTTCG
>JAKAXG010000018.1 GCA_021827225.1 Actinomycetes bacterium
CCCGGCGCGCCCTCCCGACTCCCAGTGCACGTGCCATTCCGCGACGCTGGGCCCGAAAGCACGGCTGACGTAGAAGTAGTAGATCATCCCGTTCTGGCCACCGGCGGACTTCGATCCCCTCCCACCACGGTACATCTCCCGGTCCCGCCACAGCAGCCCGGCCTCCGCCAGCCTCACCAACAGCCCTTCGGCGAGAGAAGGATTGCCCGTGCTGTCATAGCCGTCCCTCACCTCCTCAGCGAGCCCCGGGTTGACCCGGTAGATGGGCAGCAGGGCCCTTTTGAGTTGGTGGGCCCTGATGGTGGCCTCGAAGATCTTCTCGGGCGACGGCGGTTCCTCGACAGGCTCCGGCTTCGGGCCGCCACCAACCTCCAGAGGGGTGGACACGGGCGTCGATACGGGGACCGACGGGAGTCCAAGGGGCGGCGACGACGGGTCGCGCAGGGCGTGCAGGCGATCGGTGATCAGAGGCATGACGTCGTCTTCCCAGTCGGCGTCCAGCTTGGCCCACTCCTCCAGCTGGTGGATGTCGGCCTTCCCCACCATCTCGGCGGTGATCTCCTTACCCTCGGCGTCCTGCAGACGCTGGACGACGGCGCGGTTGCCGGCGCTGCGCTGCAGAGCGAGGACGCCTCCGGGGTCGCCGACAGTTCGAGGCGAATCCGGGGCGCCTGAGGGCCGTGGCCTGAACGGCTTCGACCCGGACGGCTCCTGCCGTGCTGCTGCCCTGTCGATCCTCGTCCGTGCCCCCATGCGACGCGTCGCCCCTCTCTCCCGCCACTCAACCTCGCGCCTCGGATGGGTGGTGTCAAGCAGCGCCGGGACCCTGAACCCGCCTTCGGATTACAGACCTCCAACCGATCGATTTGTCGGCCGTGTTCATCTTCCTCATGACCGGACGCTGGAGCCCCAAGCGGGCCCGCCGGGACGCCGCCGATCACGAGAAGATGGTGGAAGCCCAGTTGGCCGAACTGGCGGCCCGGCGAACGCTTGTAGGCCAGCAGCAGCGGCCCAGCTGAGGGCCGCCGTCATGGAAGTAGCTAGGATGCACCCATGACCATCGACATCGGCCGGGTCGGCATCTGGACGTCGGCGCTGGAGGCCCAACCGGCGGACCGGGCACGCCAGGCGGCCGAGGAGCTGGAAGCCCTCGGCTTCCCGATCCTGTGGGTCAACGAGACCACTGGCCGGGACCCTTTCGTGCTGGCGACGATGCTGCTGGCATCCACGTCGAAGCTGAAGCTCGCCACCGGGATCGCCAACATCTACGCCCGCGACGCCCTGACGATGGCAGCCAGCCAGAAGACCCTGGCCGAGGCCTTCCCAGGCCGCTTCCTCCTGGGCCTGGGCGTCAGCAGCCCGGTTCTCGTCGAGAAGGTGCGCAAGCACTCCTACGGCAAGCCGCTGACCCATATGCGGGAATACCTGGAGGCTATGGACGCCGCCCCGTACCACTCGGTGCCGCCGGAGGAGAAGCCTCTGCGGGTGTTGGCTGCGCTCGGCCCGCGGATGCTCGAGTTGGCGGCGACTCATGCCGACGGCGCCCACCCCTATCTCACCACCCCCGATCACACCCGCTCGGCCCGGGAGCTCATCGGATCCGACGTGTTGCTCGCCCCGGAGCAGATGGTGGTGCTCGAGACGGACCCGACCACGGCCCGGGACATAGCCCGGGCGTCTGTGAGCTTCTACCTGCGCGCACCCGGGTACCTGGCGAACCTGCGCCGCATGGGTTACACCGACGACGACTGGGCGGATCCCAAGGCCCCGTCGGACCGGCTCATAGACGGGATCGTCGCGTGGGGGGACATGGAGACGATCGCCCGCCGGGTCCGCGAGCACCACGACGCAGGAGCGGACCACGTCTGCGTACAGGTCCTGGCGCCCCCTCGCGAGCTGCCGCTTCCGCAGTGGAGGGAGTTGGCGTCGGCGCTGCTCGGCTGATCCGGGTCGGTCTGTCGGAGATTCTGCGACGCCTCTCAGCCGGCACTCAGATCCGTCCGCTTGACTTCAGCGCGTGGAACCCACGCCGACAGACGAAGAGTGCTGGACCGTCATGGTTCAGGGCGAACTGGACATAACCAGCCGGCGGCACCTGGCGGACATGGCCGGGATTCTGGCGGGGCTGCGGGGAGGGGTGGATTTCGACCTGAGCCGGGTGAGGTTCATCGACTCCGCCGGATGGGACGCGCTGACCCACGCCGTGCAGACGCTGGAAGCGGCCGGAATGTCGGCCCGGGTCAGCCGGCAGAGCGACGCCGTGCGGCGACTCAGGGCCCTCCTGGATGCCTCGGTTCTCGCGCCGGCGGCCTGAGGCGGCCGGGGCGGAGAGCGCAGGGCCTCGGCTGACCGGCCGACCGGTCCCTTCGCGAGGCGCCTGCAGCGGGCGTCCGCAGCCAGCACCAGCGATCTAGGCGCTAATCTCTGTCGAGATGGCCAGCTCGCCCCGAGCCGAGTCCGGCGGGAAGCGACCCTCCGACGGCTCCACCCCCGTCCCTCCCCGCAAGGGCACCAAAGCGGCCCGGCAGGCCGCTCGGCGGCCCGCGCCCCGCAGCGGGAGCCAGGCCCGCCAGGCGCGCCGCCGCAACCAGCGGCTGATCGCCATCGGCGCCACCGGTCTGGTCGTCATCGTGATCGCCGTGCTGGTGGCGGTGAAGCTTTCCTCAGGCTCGAGCACCAACGCCGAGGTCCGTACCGCGGTCAGCCAGAGCCAGGTGTCCCAGCTCAGTGGCATCCCGGTCTCCACCCTGGTGGAGGCGGCCCAGGCCGCCCAGTCGAGCGCGGCGAGCCCCCCCACCGCCCTGCCGGCCGGCGCCAAGCCGCTGACCAGTGCCGGCAAACCGGAGATTCTGTACATGGGCGCCGAGTACTGCCCGTATTGCGCAGCCGAGCGGTGGCCGATGGTCATGGCCCTGTCCAAGTTCGGGACCTTCACCAATCTGCACGCCACCAAGTCCTCCTCCACGGACGTCAACGCCAACACCCCGACCTTCACCTTCGTCGGGTCCAGCTACTCCTCGCCGTATCTGGCGTTCACCCCGGTGGAGATGGAAGACAGGGCCGGTAAGCCCCTGCAGAACCCGACCGCTCAGCAGACCACCATCCTGAGCACCTACGACGCCCCGCCCTATACCACCAGCACCGGCACCATCCCGTTCGTCTACTTGGGCGGCAAGTTCATCGTCAACGGCACGCAGTACGACGCGGCGGCTCTGGCCGGCAAGAGCTTCAGTTCCGCCGTCAGCTACATCACCAGCGCCAACAACCCCACGTCCCGGGCGGCCGAGGCGGTGGCAGGCCACCTGGTCGGAGCCATCTGCACCCTGACGAACAACCAGCCGGCCAACGTCTGCACCGCCGTACCGGCGTCGCTGAAGACCGGGGTGTCGTCATCCGCCAACCAGGGGTCCAGCACCGGCGGATGACCGGCCGGGGCGGCTGGCCCTCCGTCGGTACGCTGATCTGTCACTGAGGAACCGAAGACCGACGCCGAGGATGACATGGGGACCGACACTGCTGTAGAGGCCGTAGACGTGCCGGGCGGGATCGTTGGCCCCCGCTGGCCCTGGATTCTGGGGACGGTGCTGTCCGTTCTCGGATTCGGCGTCTCGGCCTACCTGACCTACGAGCACTTCACCGGTTCGACCAGCCTCGCCTGCCCGGCGGTCAGCGGCGGGGTCAACTGCCTGAAGGTCACGACGAGCCCCTGGTCGGTTCAGTTCGGCATACCGGTCGCCGTGCTCGGGCTCGTCTTCTTCGCGGTGATGGTCGGGCTGCAGTCGCCCTGGGTCTGGCACTGGCAGCACAGGGCGGTCCGGGCGGCCCGTATCGCATGGTGCCTGGTGGGGGTGGGAAACGCCATCGCCCTCATCTATGACGAACTGTTCAAGATCGACGCCATCTGCGAATGGTGCACGTCGGTTCACATAATGACGTTCATTCTGTTCGTGTCGACGGTCTTCGGCACCATCTCCACCGCCCCGGTCCCGGAGGACTGAGCCGGGGTTCATCCCCGGAGGCGACGACCGCAGCCGGTCGGTAGGCACTGGACGGGCGGACAGGCAACGAGCCCGGCCCGGGCGGCGGACCCCGGGGACCGGACTCGCTGGCGGCGGGATGTTGTGACTCGCGCGCCGTTTCGTTTCACGCTAGGAGGGGCGGGTCGCGAACCGATGACGGCGGCAACGCAATGCGATGACAGTCGGATCGACCAGGGGGGACGGCCACCGACGGCGGTAAGCGACCTTCCTGCGTAGTATCGATCCCGGCACCACGCAGTGCGGCGGGCCCTGGTCGAAGCACTTAGCATCGGTCCCGACAAAGGAGGAGTCAGAGTGAGCGACTACGACGTGCGAATGGTGGTTCTTTCGACCGACGACCTGGAAGAGTCGATCCGGTTCTACACCGAGACCCTCGGGATGGCGCTGAAGTTCCGCGACGGCGCGCACTACGCCGCCCTCGACGGGGGGTCCATCACCGTGGCGCTGGCCACGGCGGTGGACCATCCCATGCCGGGTAAGGTCGTCGTCGGGGTCAAGACCGCCGACGTCGACGCTGCTGCTCAGGCCATCGAGGCCAACGGCGGTGCTGTAGTCAAGGGACCCTACGACGACGCCCACGAACGGCGGGCCGTGGTGTACGACAACAAGGGCAACGGGCTCGTCTTCTATAGTCCGCTACAGCGGTAAGGAGACAGGCACCCGGGGGGGTGGGGTCGGATGCGGCGCTTGTGGAGGGGCTTCGACGGGACCGGCGTCCGCACCGCGGTCGGGGCCTGCCTCCTGGCGGTGGCGGCGCTCTTCGCCTACCTGGTGCTGTCGAGCGGCGGTGGCTGGCAGTGGTTCGGCGGCCGGGCCGTGGCCGGCAGGGAAGACACCGGGACCGTCGCCTACGTCTACCGCGGGCAGCACTACGACATCGACGACCCGACGTCGTTCAGGAGCGGCCCCAGGACCGTGTGGGTGAACCCCGCCAGTCCGTCCGAGGCCACCCTGCACATCACCGTCGCCCGGGTATCGGACTCCCTCTTCGTGGGTGTTCCCGCCGTGCTGGGATCCGCCCTCATCGCCGCCGGCCTCGTACAGAAGCACCGCCGCAGGTCGCGACCGGCTCTCGGCGGCGGGGACGGCACCGGTTACGGCCGCGGTATCGACTCGGCCACCATCGCGGGGATCCTGGCCAGCCGCCGGCGGCCCCGGCGGGCGCCGCCATGAGCCGTGGACGGCCGCGACCACCCCCGGTCCGGGTCAGCCCGTGGTCTTGTTCGACTGGGCCTTGTTCAGGGCCACGGCCGCTCGAACGAGGGCTTCGAAGGCGGCGCCGTCCACCTCGTCGCTCTGGTAGATGTCGATGGCACGGCGGAGGTTGCCTCCGAGGCTGGCGTTGAACAGCCCGCGCGGATCCTCCAGGAAGGCGCCCTTGGCGAAGGTCAGCTTGACGTGGTCCTTGTAGACCTCTCCCGTGCAGATCATGCCGCCTTCGGACCACACCGGGACGCCGGCCGGGTTGGAGGGCTTCTTCCACTTGAGCTCCTCGACCACGCCGGGGGCAGCCCGCCGGATCAGTGCCCGGAGTCTGGAGAGGGTGGCGCCCCGCCAATCGTCGAGATCGGCGAACATCGCATCGATCACCTGCGAGGGGCTCTCGTCGCTCATCGAACGAGCATAGGGTTCGCCTATACGCTGGACCAGAGCTCCTGACGAACCCGGGCCGCGGACGACGGGTCCATCACGTGACCGCCGCCCCAGTCGTGACCCTCCCCGGTCGACGGCCGGATCGGGGCCGAAGGCCGGGGAGGCGGCGGCCCCGCCGGCAGCCGGACCGGGGGGGCCTACTGGCCCCGGCCGGTTATCTTGTCGGCCATCTTGTCCATGGCCGCGGTGGCGGTGCCGACCGTCTTGAGGGCGCCGGGGCTGTCAGGTGCGTTGGGGTGCGGCCTGGTCGGCGCCGCCTGCTTCGCCCGCTCGATCTTCTCGCCCATCTCCTCGCGCTCCTGAACGCTGAGCACCGCGAGCAGCTTGGGCCAGACCTGGTTCTCCTCGTAGGCGATGTGAGCGCGTCCGGCGGTCGCGAACTTGGCGACCAGCTCGTCGAACTCCCGGGAGCCGGCCTCCGCCTTGCGCAACTGATCCAGCACCTTCTTGCCCTCGTCCTCCTGGGCGAGCGCCACCTCGGCGAGGCTCTCCCCGCCTTCGACCTTCTCCTTCACCGCCGGCCAGAAGTACATCTCCTCCACCGCCTCGTGGCGGGATTCCTCCATGACGAGCTTCTCGCCGAGTGCGGCCGCGTCCGGGTTGCCCGGAACCAGGCGGATCAGCATGGACTCCACTTCTTCGTGGTCCTTGCGCAGAATTTCGAAAACATCGCTCATGGCAACCTCCTGTAGAAGTCCAGGCTCAGCCCCTACCCCTCCGCCGCCGTCCTATGCGTCCCCTCCCCCGTCGCGACGAGGGCCGGAGCCCGGGAGCGGCGCTGGTCCCGGGCTCCGGCACCTCAACGGCCGTGCGGATCGGTATCCGGGCCGCTCAGCCGGCTCCCGTCGCTACCTGTTGCGGGGTGACATAGGCCACCTGCTGCAGCTGGTCGGCGGTCGTGAACCCGTCCACCGCGAAACCGCTGAACGTGTTGTGGTACTGGTTGAAGTCCTCCGGTCCGGTCGCCCCCTCGTAGTTGATCTTGGTGCCCTTGTTGAGAAGGGCCACGCAGGAGGCGTACGTGTAGCAGGCGGTACCCGGAGGGTTCGACACCTTCGTGATGTAGTTCACCCACTTGGTGGGGTCGGTGGAGTGGGCGGCGGTCATGGCCAGAGCCGAGATGATCACCGAGTCGTACATGTTGTACGACGAGCTCAGGATGTTCCTGGTGTGGTACACGGCCTGGTAGTCGTCGAGGTAGTGCTGGTAGGCAGCCCCACCCGGCGAGCCGCCGGTCACCGAGAAGAGGTACTTGGAGGCGGCCGGCTGACCGAAGGCCTTGGCGTAGCCCGGCGAGCCGAGGACATCCTCACCGACCCACGGAAGGTTGAGATCACCGAGCTGGCTGGCGTCCGCGAAGAGGGTGGTGGCGGTCTGCTGGTCGAACGCGCAGAACACCACATCGGGATGGTGCGAGAACACCTCCGTCAACTCGGAGCGGTAGGAGCTCTGGTCGGGCACGATCTTCACGTTGGCGACCACCTGGCCGCCCTGGGACTCGTAGGCCTTGGTCAGAGGCTGCACCAGTCCCTGGGTGTTGGCGGAGTTGTCGAAGACGAACGCGGCGCGCTTCAGGCCCTTGTGGGCGGCGTAGTACGCCATGGCAACCGTCTCCGCCGAGTCCGACGCCGTCGTGCGGTACACGTACTTGTAGTTCATCTGGTCCAGCTGGGTGGTGCCGCCGATCACGTAGTCGACCACGTGGTTCGGGTCGAACTGGTTGATGACGGCCATGACCGTCAGCGAGTACGGCCCGACAATGAAGTTGGGGTGGCTCAGCAGCAGTTTGCGCAGGGCGGGGACGGCGTCTGCCTCGTCACCGGCGTCGTCCGCGCTGACGGACTTCAGCATCTTGCCCATGACCCCGCCGTTGTGATTCACGTCGTAGACGGCGGCGTTGTCACCGTGAACCGCCCAGCTGGACAGGAACGCCTTCGTTCCTGTGAAGGGCAGTAACTGTCCGAAGGTTATCGTCCCCCCGCTGCTGTGGGCGCCTCCGCTGGCCGCTGACCTGGTGGAGCCGCACGCGGCGGCGGCCAGGGCCACCGCCGCGCCGACCGCGGCCACCTTCACTGTCGATACTCGTTTCCCGGTCACTTCTTCTGTTCCCTCCCTTTCTATTTGCTTCCGCTAGTTGCCGACCCGACCGTCGGCGCCGACGGCTGGAGCGCCTGCCCGGTCGAGTTGCTCGTCCCGGCCGAGGAAGATCCCGGCCAGGTCCAGGGCCGCCACCTCGGCTGCGGGTCCCTGGACGTGGTTGGCGCCTGCCACCAGCACGTACACATAGGCGGCGTTCGCCAGCGCCCGGTCCACGTTCTGCTCCACCACCAGCACCCCGGTGCCGGTAGCGGCGATCCGGGCGACCTGCGACCACACCACGTCGGTGTAAGCCGGCGACAGGCCGGCGGTCGGTTCGTCCAGAACGATCACCCTCGGGTCGAGCATGAGGGCGCGGGCCATGGCCAGCATGTTCTGCTGACCGCCGGAGAGGGCACCGGCCCGCTTGCGGGCCGCGACCTGGAGGTCCGGGAAGATGTCCAGGACCTCACCGACGCGCTCGCGCACGCCCTGGGTCCGGGTGAACGCCCCCATCTCCAGGTTCTCGACCACCGACAGGGAGGCGAACACGTTGCGGTTCTGAGGGACGTAGGCCAGGCCCTCCCTCACCACGAGATGAGCCGGCAGCCCGGAGATGTCGGTGTCGCCGACGTAGACACGGCCGGCTTGCTTCTTCACCACGCCGGCGATGGACTTGGCGAAGGTGGACTTCCCGGCGCCGTTGGGGCCGACGATGGCCGCGACCTGGCCGCCGTCCACGGTCACCGACACGTCCTGGATTATCGGCACCCGGCTGTAGCCCGCCGTCACCTTCTCAGCGTGCAGCGCTCTCACTCAACGCACCTCCCAGGTAGGCTCGGACGACTTCCGGATTGGCTCTCATGTCGGCCATGGACCCCGACGCCAGCGCCTTGCCCTCGGCCATGACCACCACGTGCTGGCAGATGCGCTCGACCACGTTGAGGTTGTGCTCCACCATGAGCACGGTCACCCCGTCGTCGCGCAGCCGGGCGATGTGGTCGCCGATCTGGTCGATCAGGGCCGGGTTGATACCCGCCATGGGCTCGTCGAGGAGCAGCACCCGCGGTTCGGCCATCACCGCCCGGGCCAGCTCCAGCAGGCGTTTCTGCCCTCCGCTCAGCTCCCCCGCCAGGTTGTCGCGCTTGGCGGCCAGGCCGAAGGTCTCCAGGATCTCCATGGCCCGGGCCAGGTTGGCCCGTTCCTCGGCCTGCACCTTCCCCGGGCGGAAGAAGACGTTGAGCAGCGACTCGCCGGCCTGATCCACGGGCGTGGCCATCAGGTTCTCGAGCACGGTCAGGCGGGCGTACTCGCGCGAGAGCTGGAAGGTGCGGATCAGCCCGGTGCGGGCGACCCGGTCGGCCGACCACCCGGTGACGTCGGTGCCGCCCACCCGCACCCGGCCGGAATCGGGGCGCAGGGCCCCGGAGATCAGGTTCACGGCGGTGCTCTTGCCGGCACCGTTGGGACCGATCAGGGCGCAGATGATGCCGGCGGGCACGGAGAAGCTGGCCCCCCGGACGGCCTGCACCCCGTCGAAGCCCTTCACCAGGTCCTGGACCTCCACGGCCGTCCCCGCATCCCCGCGGCTGTCGGCCGGGCGGGACGCCACCGGAACCCCCGCCATCACGCCGCCTCCTCCAGGGCGGGGCTCGTGCGACCCGGCAGGGTCGAGATGAGCCGGGCGAACGAGGTCTTGCGCTCCGGAACCAGACCCTGGGGGCGGAACCACAAGGTGACGATCAGCAGGACTCCGATGATCATGTTGTCGATCTCCGATATAAGGGCAGGGTTGCTGCCAAGTTGGGGCAGGAGCTTGGGCAGCTCCACGAAGATCACCGGCACGGCCAGGCTGCCGATCACCGCCCCGGTGTTGTTACCGGAACCACCGATGATGACGGCGGCGAAGATGACGAACGTCTCCGGTGTGGTCCAGGCGCTCGGGTTGAACGCGCTGACGAAGTACATGAGCAGGCCGCCGCCGATGCCGGCGTAGAACGAACCGATGAGCAGGGAGGTCATCTGGTAGCGGAACGGGTTCTTGCCCGTCGAGCGCACCACGTCGGGGTCGTCGCGGATGGCCCGGAAGGTGCGGTCCAGCGGCGACCGGGTGATGCGGCTCATCACCCACCACATCAGAAGGGCCAGCACCCCGGCGAAGGCCGTGAACACGTAGGTGAAGCTGTTGGCGTTCAGGTTGAAGGCCCCGGCGAAGGGCTGGGGGACGCTGTTGAGCCCGTCGGAACCGTCGAACAGCTGGGTGTAGTTGGTGATGACGTCGTAGAGGACGATCGACAGTGAGATCATGACGATGGCCAGGTAGTCGCTGCGCAGACGCCGGAACGCCACCAACCCGATGACCAGGCCGAGGACACATGACGCCAACCCGCCCAACACGAGGGGGACCGGGAACGGCAGGTGCCAGCCGAAGATGTAACTCTCGCCGCTACCGGAGAGTGGCCGTCCGAGGCTGAAGACGCCGGTGATGTAGGCGCCGACAGCCACGAACGCGATGTAGGCGAAGTTCAGTATGCCGGTACGACCGAACTGGATGTTCAGGCCCCAGTTCAAGATGGCGTACAGGAAGAAGAAGAACAGCAGTGTGATGATGTAATTGAGGATTGCCATGGCGGGGCCTCAGTGCTTTCCGGCGGCCGCCAGGATCCCCTGGGGTCGCAGCAACAGGACGATTACGAGGAGCGCGAAGGCCACATCGAGCTTGTAGGCGGAGTTGATGACCACGGCCGATATCTCGGTGGCCAGGCCGATCACCACTGCGCCGAGCATGGCCCCGTACGGCTTGCCGATCCCGCCCAGGATCACGGCGGCGAAGATGACGAACAGAAAGGTCTCACCGAGAGCCGGTGTGATGCTGGCCACGTTGATGGCCAGGACGGTTCCCGACAAGCCGGCCAGGGTCCCGGTGAGGAACCACGTGAGGGTGGTGACCCGGTCCACCGCGATGCCGCACACCGATGCCAGGGACCGATCGTCGGACATGGCCCGCATGGCCTTTCCCAGGCGCGTCCTGGTCAGCAGCAGGTGGATGGCCGCCATGGCCGCCACCCCGATGCCCATGATGACCAGTTGGTCGGCCGTCCACAGGAACGGGCCGGCGTGGAGAGGCTGCTGCCGACCCACCGCGTACTGCTTGTAGTTGGGTCCCCATACCGCCTGGATGAAGTTGAGCAGGATCAGCGACACACCGAAGGTGACGATGAGCACGAAGAACAGGTTGCTGAAGCGCCTGACAAAGGGGTCGAGCAGGTAGCGGCCGAGCAGCACACCGCAGAGCCCGACCACG
Source organism: Actinomycetes bacterium (assembly GCA_021827225.1). Next base: position 11,074 of record JAKAXG010000018.1, read on the forward strand.
AACGCAGCGACCACCATGGACAACCAGATGTCAAGGTGGGCTTTGGCGTTCATGACCCAGGCGATGTAGGCGCCCAGCGTCATGAGATCGCCGTAGGCGAAGTTGACGAAGTTGGTGACCCCGAACTGCAGGGTCAGCCCCATCGACGCCAGAGCCAGGATGGATGCGGTCACCAGACCGAAACCCACGGACAGCTCGAACGATTGCAAACTCCTCCCCCTTGTGTCTATTCCTTGGCCTGTCCCGGCAGGCACCGGTCCATTTGAGGGGGATGCGGTGGCGGATGTCACGGTTAATGACTTAAAACCTGCCGAAATTGCATTCTGCGACTTCTGCTCGTTCTGCTCAGGTCCTGGTCCAAACCCACGGTTATGCGGTCGGTTAGAGTGGGGCCCGTCGCCGCGTCCGGGGGGAGGGCTGGAATATGCGGTGGTTGCGCAACCACCGGAATCTGTCGAATCAGGTGGCGCTGGCCCAGGTGGCGGTGCTGGTCGTCGTGCTCGCCGCGGCCTTCATCATCTCCGCCCGGCAGGTGGACCAGATGGTCAAGCAGCAGTACGAGAAGCGGGCCCTGGCGGTCGCCACTTCAGTGGCCGCCATGCCTCAGGTGGCAGAGCAGGTATCGACGCTGCCCCCTGGCGGACCGGTACAGGCAGAGGCCTCTGCGGTCATGGCCCAGACCGGTGCTGCCTACGTGGTGATCACCAACGACGCCGGCATCCGCTACTCGCACCCCGACCCGCGCCTGATCGGCAAGTCGGTGGTCTACGACGATCCGGAGCCGGTGAGCAGCGAACCGTTCCGCACCGGGCGACCCTGGACCGGTGTTCAGGAAGGAACCCTCGGCTTCACGGCGCGGGGCAAGGCGCCCATCCTGATGGGGCAGCAGGTGGTCGGCGAGGTGTCGGTCGGGTTCCCGGTCGAGGCGGTGTCGGACCGGTTCCTGGAGGCGCTGCCGTGGATGGCCGGCTTCGTCGCCGCCGCCCTGGCCTTCGGCATCGGCGCGGCGGTGCTGGTCGCCCGACGGCTCAAGCGTCAGACGCTCGGCCTGGAGCTTCGCGACATCACCGCCCTGGTGCAGGAGCGCGAAGCCCTCCTCCACGGCATAAGGGACGGGGTCGTCGGCTACGACAACCAGGGCCGGATCCTCTTCGCCAATGACTCGGCGCGGGACCTGCTGGACCTGCCACCCACGTTCCTCGGCTCCCAGGCCTCCGACCTGTTCCCGGCCGGCCGGTTCGCCGACGCCGTCACCGGTGCGCTGACCGGTAGCAACCTCACCGTGGTCTACGGTGACCGGATCCTCGTGGTCAACCGCAGACCTTTGCGGGTCGATCACCGGCGCCAGGTCGGATGGGTGATCACGCTGCAGGACCGCACCGAATCCGAGACCCTGCTGCGGGAGCTGGAGCGGGTGACCGGGATGACCGACACGCTGAGGGCACAAGCCCATGAGTTCGCCAACCAGATGCACACCTTCGTTGGACTCGTGGAGTTGGGAGAGCACGAGGAGGCGATCCGCTACGCCACCGACCGGTCCACCTATCGCCACCGGGAGGCGGACCGGATGCTCGATCAGCTGCTGGACACCAGGTTGGTGGCGCTGCTCATGGCCAAGACCGCCCTGGCCGAGGAGCGGGGTATCGCCCTGACGCTGACGGCGGGCAGCCGGATCGCCGGGGCGTGCACCCACATCGGCGACACCCTCACGGTCGTCGGCAACCTGGTGGACAACGCCATCGACGCCGCCGCCGGCAGCCCGGACGCCAGCGTCGAGGTACACATGGTCTCGCGGGGAGACACCCTCACGGTGACGGTGCGCGACAGCGGTCCGGGGGTGCCCCGGGACCTGCGCAACGAGGTGTTCCGGGAGGGGTTCACGACCAAGCCCGACCGCGGCGGCTCCGGGAGGGGACTCGGCCTGGCCATCGTCCGCCAGCTGGCCGAGCGTCAGGGAGGGCTGGTCGAAACCGGGGACGGCGAGGGCGGAGAGTTCACCGCCGTGCTCCCGGGTTGCGTGGCGCCTCCTCCGCCGACCGACCCGTCCGCCCGGGCCGGCTGGCAGCCGGCGACCCCTCGGGCCGTCGTGGGTGCGCCCTCCCGCTCGGGGAAGCAAGACCCGTGATCCGCACGGTGGTGGTGGAGGACGACTTCCGGGTGGCCAGGATCCACACCGCCTACGTCCAGAAGGTGCCCGGCTTCGAGGTGGTCGGCGAGGCTCACACGGCAGCCGCCGCCATCGAGATGGTCGACACCTACCGGCCGGATCTGCTGCTCCTGGACCTGTACCTCCCCGACGAGCACGGCCTCGACCTGGCGGCCAGGCTTCGTCACGAGGACCATCCGCCGGTCGATGTCATCGTCATCACTGCGGCCAAGGACATCGAGTCGGTGCGGGCCGCTCTGCGCCACGGGGCTCTGCACTACATCCTGAAGCCTTTCACCTTCGACCAATTCCGGGACAAGCTCGCGTCGTACGCCACCATGCGATCCCGCCTGGGCGACGCCGGGGAGGCCGACCAGGCCCGCGTCGACCGGGTGTTCGGAGCCCTGCGGGCGGAACCGGTGAGCCCCACCCCGAAGGGCCGTTCGCCGCTGACCCTCGAGAAGGTCGAAGGCGTGCTGTCCGCTTCCCCCGATGGGGTGACCGCCCTGGACGTGGCCGAGAGCACCGGGATGAGCCGGGCCACAGCCCAGCGCTACCTCTCGTACCTGGAGACGACCGGCAGGGTGTCGGTGCACCTGCGCTACGGGAGCGCAGGACGCCCGGAGCACATCTACCGGGTGGGACCGGGAATGCCTCCGTCAGCGAGCCTTTGAGTGCCCCGAGGTCGGTGCCGGACCAGCCGGGGCTGAGGTCGATGTGGTGGAGGTGGGCGCCGGCACCGGTCGCGTCGTGGGGGTCGCCTGGCCGGACGCGGCTACCGTGGCGGCGGTCGATCCGGTCTGGGAGGGGGTCCCGGGGCCGGCAGGGGCCGATCCTGGCCGGGCGGCGGGGGGACCGGGCTGCGCCGGCGTCGGGCCGGTGTGGCTCGGCACCGAACCCGACAGACCCGCAGCCGACGACGCATGACTCGGCACCGAGCCCGACCGGCCCGGAGCCGACGAGGCCGCGGTGGGCAGGGAACCAGCGGGGGGCAGGGAAGCAGCGGTGGGCAGGGAGGCAGCGGTGGCAAGGGAAGCAGCGGCCGCCGGCGCCGGCGCGGGGGCTGCGGAGGACGGCGGCCCCGTCGTCGGGACAGGGAGCGGGGCGCCGGCCGACGCCACGGCCGGATCAGCGGGCGCGGGGGGCTTCGCCAGGTGGCGGACGACGGTCGTTGCCGGGGCCGGGGCGGTGGCCACCTCGGCCGGGGTGAGGGACACCACGCTGGGGGCGACGGCATGGATAGCGCTGGCCAGCACGATCGTCCGCCCGACAGTGGAGAGCGTCGCCGGCAGGGCGGAGGGCGCCGTCCACCCCAGGAACGGCAGCTGGGCCACCCACGTCACCGGTCCCATCGCCCAGCCCAGCCGGCCGATGGACAGTGACAGCAGGGCCCTGACGACGGCCGGGTCGAACTGGCCGCCGGCGCACCGGGTCAGTTCCCGACGGGCGGCCGAAGGTGACATCGGTTTCTTGTACGAGCGGGTGGCCGTCATCACCTCGAAGGCGTCGGCGACCGCGACGATGCGCCCCGACAGGGTGATCTGGTCCCCGCTGATGCCCCGGGGGTAGCCGTGGCCGTTCCAGAACTCGTGGTGCTCCCACGCCGCCGCCGCCCACGGCCCCAGCCATCCGATCAGCGGCTCGATCAGGTTGCGGCCGGCCTCGGGATGGCCCTTCAGCACCTCCCACTCCTCGGCCGTCGGCTTCCCGTTCTTGTTGAGGATCGACCCGGGGACCTCGAGCTTGCCGACGTCGTGCAACAGGGCGGCCCAGTGCAGCTTCTCCCGGTCGGAGCGGGAGAGTCCCATCTCCTTGCCGATCATGTCGGCGTACACCCGGACCCGCTCGCAGTGTCCCCGGGTACGCCGATCGTGCAGGCGCAGGGTGGTGGCCAGTTCCACGACGCGCGCGGCCGTCTCGTCCAGCGTCTCTCCGGGCCGGCCGCCCTGACGGGCTTCGTCGAGGCGCTGTTCCAGCATCCGTACCGACCCGATGCGCATCGCCGAGCGGAAGCGGGACGGGGCCTGGTCCGGGAAGACGAGGCTCAGCCGGAGCAGGGTCACAAGGGGCAGGAACCGGCGCAGGGCGACGCTGGTGATGATCAGCACCACAGTGGAGATCACCACGACCATGCCGAGCCACAGACTTTGCGTCCCCGGCCGGGTCGGCTCGCTGACCACCCGGCTCGCCGTGGCGCTGACCGCGATGGCGGCGACCATCGGGACGAGGGTGATCAGGGACCGGAGCACGAACGCGTGCGGTTTGCGACTGGCCCATTGGTTGGTCTTCTTGTGATCCGCCACTACTGCTCCCTCGCAACACCCCGGCAAAACGGGGGTCTTCCCAAGATCGGCGGCTCCGCAGCATCCTGAAGCAGGTCTTCTTGGCGTTCCGGTCAGTCCGCTTTGCCGAGAATGGAGGGCCGGGCCCTCGGCCCCGCTGGCGTCTCCCCAGGGAGACAGCTCAGCGCCGCAGGGCGACGCTGGGCGGCTCGCCGTAGACGCGCCGATAGTCCGTGGCGAAGCGCCGGGGACTGGCGAATCCCCACCGGGCGGCGATGGCCGCCACGGTGGCCCCGGAGGCCGGATCGGCCTGTTGGAGGTCGTGGCGGGCGGCTGCCAGGCGAACCTGGCGTAGGTAGGAGATGGGGGTGGTGTCGAGACAGGTGCGGAACCCGGCCTGGAGGGCACGAGGTGTCACCCGGGCGGCGGCGGCCACGTCGGCCAGGCTGATGTCGCTCGCCACGTTGGACTCGATGAAGCTGATGGCGCGGCGCAGGCTGGCCGGCAGGGCCCGGCGGGGGAGGTCTCCGGACTGGTCGACAGCCGTGTTGGCGAAGCTGGTCAGGGCGCAGGCCGCCAGGTTGCGGGTCATGGCCGCCGCCACCAGTGGGCTGCGGAGCACTTCGGAGTTGCTGCTGACCACGCGGTAGGTGTAGGCCAGGGTGGCCAGCCAGTGGTTCCCCGCCGCCGACGATACGGGCGGCATGGCCAGGAACGACACGCTCCCCGGTTCATAACCGGTCAGGTCAGCGGCGGCCGCCAGGATGGCCGACTTCGGGAGGCTGACGATGTCGAAGTCGACGTTGTCGAACGAGAAGTCGAATCCCCGATCGGCGTAGGTCACGAAGATGTCGCCTCGGTTCACCTGGTATGACTGGCCGGGAGGGCTGGCGACGTAGCGGCCGCCGCGCGAATGGCACACGAACACCGTGTCCAGAGGGTCGTAATGGCACGAGGCGGTGGCGGAATGGCGCAACCGGGTAACCGAGGCGTCCCCTACCGGGGCGGTGACCGCGGAGAACACATAACCCGCCGGGTCTACGGCCGACATGGAGATCCGCGACAGGTGGGCGTCGATCCAAGCCTCGGCCGCCGCCGGATCACCGGTCGAGAAGTTCACCAGACGCTCCGAGCAGGCAGATGTCCCCTCCCAGCCGTTGCTGCGCCGGCGTCTGAAGCGCCGGTCGTCCCGATAAACGCAGTGACGTCACCGAAAGCGTAACAGGTGCGGGACCGCGCTCGGTCACGCTGGTTTGATGCCAGTGCGGGTACTCGGAACCCCCAG
>JAKAXG010000639.1 GCA_021827225.1 Actinomycetes bacterium
GAAGCAGCCTGTCGAGTACCTGGCCTCCGCGGCGCGCGCTCTCGGCCTCGACTCGAAGATGTCGCGAACGGCTCCCGCCGGGTCGAGCCTTCCGGGCACGTCGGGCACGGCAATCGAGAAGCAACCGAAGCGCCCTACCCTGGCGACGCTGGCAATCCGTCTCGGCCAGACGCTCTTCGACCCGCCGAATGTCGGCGGATGGGGGCAGAACGTCTACTGGCTCGACACGGTCACCGCCCGCCTGCGCTTCGAGGCGGCCCTGTTCCTGGCCCGGTCCGGAGACATCACCGCCGTCTCCTCCGTGCCCGCCTCGCAGCGTGTCGCGGCGGCGGCGACGATGCTCGGCATGGACGGCTGGGGCCGGACCACGGCGTCGGCGCTGGCGCAGGTGAGCAGGAGCCCAGTCGCGCTGGTGGCCCTGGCTCTCACCTCACCGGAGTACGTACTGGCATGACGAATGATCCTGTTTTCACCCGTCGGCGGTTCCTGGTAGGCGCCGGGTCAGCCACCGCTGCTCTGGCCACAGGGGCGGTGGTCGGACACTGGACCGATCTGCTGACCGGTTCTACGAAGTCGGCCACGTCGGGACCGGGTAGCGGACCGCTGGTGCTCGTGACCCTCTACGGGGGCAACGACGGGCTCAACACGGTCATCCCCTACAGTGACCCGAACTATCTCCGACTCCGACCGAACCTCGGATACCGGCCCGGTCAGGTGCTACCTCTCGCGGACGGGATTGGATTCAACCCGGCGCTCAAGGGCATGCACTCGATGTGGGCGGCGGGAACGCTGGCTGTCGTGCGCGGCGTCGGCTACCCCAACCCCGTGCTCAGTCACTTCGAGGGTATGGACATATGGCAGACCGCTGATACCACCAACGGATCGGGGCCGGGCTGGCTGGGCAAGTGGCTCGACGCCAACAGCTACGACCCGCTGCGGGCACTCAGCGTAGGCACCACCCTGCCGCCGGTCCTTCGGGGCGAGACCTACGCGGGGACGGCCATCACCTCCACGCAGCTCGCTCTGCCAGGCGACGCGACGCTTCAGTCCGCCTTCGCGGCGATGCAGGTGGCCGGTCCCGATCGTGTCGGCATGGCGGCCGCGGTCGCCGCCGCCGGCACAGACCTTTTGGAGGCGAAGAGAGAGCTGGACACCCTCGCCGCCGCCTCCACCGGATCCGCGGCGTCGTCGACATCCGCGAGCTCGACCGCCGCTGGGACGGACACACGATCGGGCACCGCCGGCAAGCGACCCGCCGCTTCGGGGGGCCTCGCTGAGGAGATGGCTGTCGTGGCCGCCCTGATCAAATCGGGAGCGCCCACCCAGGTGTACCAGGTGAGCATGTCCAGCTTCGACTTCCACGCCGATGAGAAATCCAACGAGGAGATGCTCCTCGGCCAGCTCGACAGCGCCTTCAGCTCGTTCTTCGCTGAGCTCGAAGGCGTCAAAGCGGCCCAGAACGTGGTGGTGATGACCTATTCGGAGTTCGGCCGGCGCCCGGCCGAGAACGCCAGCCAGGGCACCGACCATGGGACAGCAGCCCCGTTGTTCGTCGCCGGCCCCAGGATCAAAGGGGGCCGCTTCTACGGAGAGGAGCCGTCGCTCACCACTCTGGATCCCAACGGCAACCTGCTCTTCAACGTCGATTTCCGCTCCGTGTACACGACGGTCCTCGACCGGGTGCTCGGTGCTGACCCGCAGAAGATCCTCGGCGGGACCTACCCGACGCTCGGGTTCCTGTAGATCCGGATGTTCGCTCGACCGGTGCCGCGTTCGTGGTCTGCCCGCCGCTTCACAGGCCGCGTCTCCGACTATCGGTTGCCAGGCTCAGGCGTCAGCGCCGGAGCCGGAAGCGCCGCCGGACCCGGTCGGTGAGGGGTTCGGGCACGAAATAGGGACCGCCGATCGGGACCCTCGGTGCGGTGTTGAAGCCGGGGTACGCCTTCTCCCGGGCCAGCTCGTCTCCCTCGAAGAACGCCATGCTGATCTCGGTGTCCCAGCCTGCGGCGTGCGCCCACGGCTCCAGGTCGCCGTTGTTCCAACCGTAGTTGGGGACGAGCAGCACGACGCGGCCGTCGCCGTCGAGGAACAGCAGCCACTTGGCGTTGTCGAGCCACAGATTCCCGGGGGTGCCGTGCGAGCGGCCCTGGAAGTTGAAGGCGACCAGACGGGCCGTCCCATCGGGCACGGGGCGCCATTCGCCGAGTGAGTCGGCGAAACCCGGGCCGCGCTCGTCCAGGGTCAGCCGGGCGTTCTCCTCGAAGGCGCGGATCCTCTGGTCGATCTCCTGGGAGCTCAGTGAGTGCAGCGCCTCCAGGGTGTGGCGGCAGGCGTCGCGGTCCCAGAAGACGTAGTAGGCGGGTGAGCGGTCGAGGTGAGGTCGCAGCTCCATGCGCCTGCCGGTGTATTCGTCGCTCACCGGGCGGTCCCGGCTGCAGGAGAAATGGCCTCCACGAAGCACAGTGTGCCAGCCAGGCCGTCCAGGTATGCGAACATCGATTCCGGCTCTTCGGTCCCCACCGCCGCGCAGCCGACGACCGCGACCCGCTCCTCGGCGGGAAACGGAACGTAGTACTCGGCGCAGGCCACCCGCCGGTGGTCCGGTCCCGCTGCCGGCGTCCAGGCCAGCCGGGCCGCCGGGCCAGCCATCGGCAGGCGGCACACCTCCTGCTGCGGCCGGCATCCGGGGTCGGCCGTCTCCAGGCGCGAGGCGGCCCCGTGGAGGCTTCCCGCTTCCAGCGCGGCCCGGACGGCGACCACCACCCCGCCCGCCGCCGTCGGCCGGCCGGCCCCGCCCAGGGCCCCGCAGGCGGAGAACACCACGTCGGCGGAGGCGGCCCGGGCCCACAGTCCGGCCAGCACTTCGCCCAGCCCGGCGTCCGCATCCGGTTCCCCGCGGCCGCCGCCCGGGGGAGCGGGGACGACGATGTACCAGTCCGACGGCAGCGCCATCGACACCGCCGTGGCGGCGGCCGGGTCGGGGTCGCCGGGCCCGGTCACTTGCCGCTCAACACGTCCCGCCACGCGCCCTGGTCGACGTAGATGCCAAGACCGGTTCCGGCGGTGCCAACCCCGACGGCCACCCGGTAGGGGACCCGGCCGGCGCCGGCCCACATCTCGTGGGCCTCGTTGGCGACCAGCTGGCGGACGCCGACCGGGGACTGGCCGGCGATACCGCTGGCCGGGTGGAGCACGGAGTCGGTGTAGTCGACAGGGTTCCGGAAAAAGGACGTGACCTTGGCGAGGGTGCCGCCTTCCTCGCCGGGGCGGAAGGTGCGCAGCGAGTACCTCCAGCCGGCCGTCCCGCCCTCGCCGGGCAGGCGGGCCAGCGCCTCTTCCTTGCCGGCCAGCAGCGACGTGGTGCGGTCCAGCTCCTGGCGGGGCCCGGCGGCCGCCTCGCGGAACTGCGTCGCCAGCTCGGAGCTCTTGGTCACTTCGGCGCTGCCAGAT
>JAKAXG010000640.1 GCA_021827225.1 Actinomycetes bacterium
GGATCAGACGCGCCCGGTAACGCACGGTCGGGTCGGCGTCCATGGCCGCCTTGCGCTCCTCGGGGGGCATGTAGCGCATGTTGTCCCCGAAGATGTGGCCCCAGAACCGGTAGGTCATGGCCTCGACCAGGCTGGGGCCCTCCCCCGCCCGGGCCCGCTCCACGGCCTCGTTGGCCGCCCAGTAGGTCGCCACCGGGTCGTTCCCGTCGACGGTGACGCCGGGGATCTCGTAGGCCGTCGAGCGCTGCGACACCTGTGAGGCGCTGGTCGCCCACTCGTAGCGGGTGTGCTCGCCGTAGCGGTTGTTCTGGCAGACGAACACCACGGGCAGCTCCCAGACCGCAGCCAGGTTGAGGGCCTCGTGGAAGGCTCCGATGTTGGAGGCCCCGTCACCGAAGTTGACGATGGTGACCTGGTCGGTCCCCTTGAGCTTGCTGGCCCAGGCCAGCCCGTTGGCGATGGGAAGGCCCGACCCGACCACCCCGGTGGTGACCATGAGGCCCGAGGCCGGGTGCGTCACGTGCATGGGGCCGCCCTTGCCCTTGCACGTGCCGGTGGCGCGCCCGAGGAACTCGGCGAACAGCTCCCGCATGGGCACGCCCTTGCTCAGATGATCGTGGAGGCCGCGGTACATCGTCACGCAGTAGTCGTCGGGGCGCAGGACGGCCCCGAACGCGGCGGAGATGCACTCCTGACCCTTCGGCGAGTAGTAGGTCGAGCGCACCCGGCCGCTGGAGAGCAGCGTCCGGAACCGCTCGTCGGTCTGGGTGATGGTGGTCACCAACTCGAACATCCTCCGGAGCACGGCTGGCTCCGGTATCCGCTCCGGCGGCGCTTCACTCAAGGCAGGTCCCCCTGGTCCGGCGACCGGGGTGCACGCCCCCTGGCCGCGCCGCCGGCCCTACCCGGCAGCGCCCCGATTCAAGCACGGCCGACCGGCCGCGATCAAAATCTACTGAGCAGTCAATATGCTGTTGACGCTGGCGGGGGCCGTTGTTACCCTTCGCCAGGTCTGCGGGTCTTCGCACACGCCCTCGGGGAGAGAGAACGCCAATGAAGATGGTTCATCCTCTGACGTCAGCGGTCTATGAGGATGAGGACGACGGCTCGGTGCGCGTCACCGAAACCGACGGTCGCCAGGGGTGGTTCACCCCCGAGGGCGATCACATCCGTGGCGAGGTCCGATCCGCCGACCCGCACATCATCGACTGGGTCGGGGGCAGGCAGGCCAGGAAGCAGACCGGACGCCTCCGGCTGGACCAGCAGAGTTCTTCGGCGGACTAGACACCTTCAGGGAGGGACCAGGAATGGCAGTTGCCGATCAGGCAGCGACGGGGCACCCCCGCTCGGCGGGACCGAGCGCGCAGGAGATCATGGAGAACGACGCCGTGGCCGCGCCCCCCACGCTGCGCCTCGAGAGCCAGTTCGACATGGGGACCGAGGACATCCCCGTGGAGCGGTACTTCTCCCGCGAGTTCCACGACCTGGAGGTGGAGCGGGTGTGGCGGCGGGTCTGGCAGCTGGCCGCCCGGGAGGACGACATCCCCAACGTGGGCGACACCCTCGTCTACGACATCGCCGACATGTCGTTCCTGCTGGTGCGCTCCGCCCCGGGGACCATCAAGGCCTACTACAACGCCTGCCTGCACCGCGGCACCCAGCTCCGCAGCCGGGACGGGTTCGCCCCGGAGCTGCGCTGCCCGTTCCACGGCTGGACCTGGAACCTGGACGGGTCGATCAAGTCCATCCCGTGCCAGTGGGACTTCGCCCACCTGCCCGAGGACCAGCTGGCACTGCCCGAGGCCAGGGTGGGCACGTGGGGCGGCTGGGTGTTCATCAACCCCGATCCGGGAGCCATGGCGCTGGAGGAATACCTCGGCACCTTCCCCGAGCACTTCATCTGGGACACCTCGAAGCGCTACAAGAGCCTCCACGTGTCCAAGCTGCTGCGGGTGAACTGGAAGGCCTGCCTGGAGGCCTTCATGGAGTCCTACCACGTGATCGCCACCCATCCGCAGATCCTGACCTACCTGGGTGACGCCAACACCCAGTACGACGTGTTCCCGGGCACCGGGCCGGGTGTTCCGGGGTGGAACCGGATGAACACCCTGAGCGGCGTGCCCAGCCCGCATCTGGGCTACACGCCGCCCGAGGACGAGATCCTGGCAGCCCAGATGTCCTACTACGGGGTCGAGCCCCCGCCGGTCCCCGAGGGGGAGACGGCCCGGCGGATGCTGGCCGCCCGGAGCCGGGCGGCGTTCGCCACCAAGCCGGCGAGCATTCCCGGCGATGAGCTGTCGGACTCCGAGGCCGTGGACAACATCCTCTACTACGTCTTCCCGAACTTCCAGCCCTGGGGCGGCATGAGCCCCATCAACTACCGGTTCCGGCCCTACGGCAACGATCCCGAGAGCTGCATCATGGACGTGATGATGCTCGTGGACTACGTGGGGGACGAGAAGCCGCCGTCGGCCAAGGTCATCCACCTCGGCTTCGATGACGACTGGACCGAGGCGGAGGATCTGGGGGCGCTGGCCATGGTGTTCAATCAGGACACCGGCAACCTGCCCCGGGTGCAACGGGGCCTGCACGCCACCAGGAAGCCCGGAGTGAGCCTCGGCCGCTACCAGGAGTCCCGCATCCGCCAGATACATCACGAGCTCGACAACTGGATCAAGCGGCCCTAGCGGCCGCACTGCACCCGAGGGGGAACATGACCAATCGACGGCCCTTCAAGTTCGGCGCGAAAGCGACCAAGGCGGGCTCGGGCAAGGAGTGGGCCGACCTGGCCCGCCAGGCCGAGGACCTGGGCTTCTCGAGCCTGCAGATAGATGACCACTTCGGCGGGCAGCTGGCCCCCATGCCGGCGGTGATGGCCGCGGCGGCGGCCACCTCGACCATCAAGGTGGGCCCGCTGGTGGCGGGCAACGACTTCCGCAACCCGGTCGTGCTGGCCAAGGAGTCGGCCACCATAGACCTGCTCTCCGACGGCCGGTTCGTGCTCGGCGTGGGTGCCGGCTGGCTGAAGGGCGACTACGACGTGGCCGGTATCGACCAGGCCGACGCGGCGACGCGGATCGACCGCCTGGAGGAGGCCGTCGACATCTTCAGGGGGATCTGGAGCGCCGAGCCGTTCTCGTTCACCGGCAGCCACTACCGGGTGGCGGAGACCACCGGCTATCCCAAGCCGGTGTCGGACATCCCCGTCCTCATCGGCGGTGGCGGCCGGAAGGTGCTCTCCCTCGCCGCCCGCAAGGCCGACATCGTGGGCATCAACCCCAAGATCGTCGGCCGCTCGATCAACCCGCGCTCGATGGCCACCGCGGCGGCGGACGTGGTGGACGAGAAGCTGGGCTGGGTCAAGGAGGCGGCCGGCGACCGCTACGACCAGCTGGAGCTGCAGCTGCAAGTGTTCGTCACCGTGGTGACCGACGATCCCATGCCGG
>JAKAXG010000641.1 GCA_021827225.1 Actinomycetes bacterium
CCGATCTTGTTCAGAGGTGGGTGTTCAGCCCAGAGCCCACTGCCCGGGAGAATCACGTGGTCATAACGGACGGAGATGGTGGCACCGTGCGGCGTCGGCCCAGACGCCGACGGCTCGCCCTGGTCGCACGGGCCCACGAGCTGGTCATCGGACCGGCGGCGGTGGCATCGCCGGGGGGGAGGCTGCTGGCCACGGCCATGGACCTTCTGTACCGCGAGGGGATCCGGGCGGTCGGCGTCGACCGGCTGATACTGGAAGCCGGCGTCGCCAAAGCCACCTTCTACAGCCACTACCGGTCGAAGCAGGCGCTGATCTGCGCCTCGCTCGAGTCCTGGGACGCGGCCTGGATGGGGATGATCGACGAGCACGTGGACCGCTACGAGCCCGGAACGGTGGACCGGCTGCTGGCCGTGTTCGACTTCCTACACGCCATCGCCCTGGACCCTGACTACCGGGGTAGCCCGTTCGCCAACGCCCTGGCAGAGGCGGGCGCCGACGTCGAGGTGAGGCGCATCTGCCGGCGCCACGGCGACCGGCTGCGACGCAAGCTGGAGCACCTGGCCGGCGAGAGCGGTGCGGCCGATCCCGCCGCGCTCGCCGCCGCCCTGACGCTGGTCATCGACGGGGCGATGGTGGCGGCGGTGCGCGACGGCGGCACCAGGGCCGTGGGCACCGCCCGGACCATGGCCGAGGCTCTCGCCGTCACCCCCTGATCGGGGCCGGCGCCGACCCGGTCCCCGGGACCGTGCCCTTCGACCGAAACAGACCGGCCTGTCTGTATTTGACCTTCAGTCCCCTGCGGCGGCGTGCCGATACGAGTCGGGCAACGGTTGGAACCTCGAACGGCGGTGATGTGTGATGAGTGTGCAGGACGTGGTGGCTTCCGGGCCCGAGACCACCCTGAGCGGTCCCGGTGGCGGGCCGGCGACATCCCGGCAGCGGGCCGAGTACCTCCTGCTGCGGGACGTGGCCGAGGGTACGGCCGCCGACGGCGCCGCCCTGGTGGCCCGCCATGTCAGGGCCGGCCTGGCCGGGCCGGCGGAGGCCGTTCCCGGCCCCCAGCGGTTCGGCCGCCGCTCCGGCCGTCCGATCCGCCGGCCGGTCACCGGGGCGGACGTGGGCGAGGTCAGCCGGGTGGTCGTCAGCAGCCGGATGCTGTCGCTGCTGTGGAGGCAGGTGCACCCCAACGCAAGCAACCAGTGAGCCGCCCCGGCCGCGCTTCAGCGGCCGGTGTCGGCCCCCACCGCGCCCCTGAGCCGCCGCACCCCGCGGTGGAAGCGGTGAAGCCCCCGGACCGGCTCGAGGAACATGAGCGGGCACGCCCCGGCGACCACCTCGGCGCCGGCGTCCCGGGCCACTTGGACGGCCTCGGCGGAGACCGACCCGGGACCTATGCCCTTGAACAGCCAGATCCGGGGCACACCGAGAGCTACGCACTCGGTGACCACATCCGCCGCCCGGTCCGCGGGCACCATGACGATGGCCGTGTCGATCGGGCCCGGCACCGAGTCGAGCGACGGGTAGCCCGGCGCCCCGCCGGATCCGGCAGCCGAGGGATGGACGGCCACCACCTCGCGGTCCTGCTCGCGCAGGGCCCGGCACACGGTCCGGCCGAAGTTGCGCTCGTCGTCGGAAGCCCCGACGACCGCGATCCGCCCGGCCTCGAGAAACGACCTGGCCCGTGCAGGATCGATCATGGCCCTCACCTCCCCGAAGGCGTCCGCACCGGGGCGCCGCAACGATCTTGGCGGCGGCCGGCTCCGGGGCGTCAGAGCCGATCGTCATAGGCTGTCCGGCCGCCGTGTTCAGCGCCCTAGCCCCCCTCCGTCACCGCAACTTCGCCCTGATCTGGTCGGCGGCTCTGCTGTCGAACGTCGGGTCGTGGATGCAGACGGTGGCGGTAGGGATCCTGGTCACCGCCCGGACGGGACGCCCGGGCTGGACGGGGCTGGTCGCGGCGGCCGGCTTCCTGCCCAACGGGCTGCTGTCGCCGGTGGGAGGCGTGCTCGCCGACCGGCTCGACCGACGGTTCTGGCTGTTCGCCACCACGGTCGGCGAGACGGTCTTCGCCGTGGCCCTCACCGTCCTGGCCGCCACCGGCCGGGCCGGCCCGGTGGCGGTCACGCTCCTGGTTCTCGGCGGCGGAGCCATGTCCGCCATCGGCTTCCCCGCCTACCAGGCGCTCCTGCCCGATCTGGTCCCCGACGGACAGCTCGGAGCGGCCATCTCCCTCTCGTCGGCCCAGTACAACCTGGGCCGGGTGATCGGCCCGGCTTTGGCCGGGCTAGCCATCGTCGCCGGCGGATACCAGTGGGCGTTCGCCGTCAACGCCTTGTCGTTCATGGCCGTGCTGGTCGCGCTGCGACTCGTGCGGCTGCCCCGGGCGGCCGGGAACCGCCCCGGGGCGACGCTCGGCTCCCGGCTGGCGGAGGGGGCGGGGGCCGTCTGGCGCCGGCCGGGCGCCCGCTTCGCCGTCATGCTCATATCCGTGGTGGCCCTGACCGCCTCCCCTTTCATAGCCCTGGTCCCCGCCGTCGCCCTGGAGGTCTTCCGCTCCAAGGCCAGCGGCACGTCGGTCCTCATCACCGCCCAGGGGGTAGGGGCGGTGGCGGGAGCCCTCGCCATCACGCCCCTGGTGCAACGCTACGGCCGCCGCCGGGTGCTGATCGGTGACCTGGCCGGGTTGGGCGCCGCCCTGGCCGCCTACGCCGCCGCCCCGGGCCTGTGGGTGGGGGCGGCCGCCCTGCTGGTGGTGGGGGGCTGCTACATCGGGGTGCTGGCCGGCTGCAACACGATCGTGCAGATCAACGCCACCCCCCAGCTGAGGGGCCGGATGCTGGGGATCTACATGATGGCGCTCGGGATCCTGTACCCGGTCGGGGCCACGCTGCAGGGTTCGCTGGCCAATGGCGCCGGCCTGCGCGAGGTGACCGCCGGCGGGGCCGTGGTGCTCCTGGTAGCCGTCGGCGCCGCCCTCCTCACCGGCCTGTTCCCCGCCGACCTCGACCGGCCGATCCCGGCCTACCCCGGTGGCCTGGCGCCGGAGGCGGACCGGCCGCTCGGCCCGGAACCGCCGATCTCGGAGTCGGTGGGCTGAGACCTCCCCGAACCGAGCGGCCGGGGCCGGCGTGCTTAACTCGCCCCATGCGGTGGAAGCGGAGGCTGTCCCTGGAGGACGTCTACGCCCGCATCCCGCCGGTCGCCTGCAAGGGCCTGTGTGAGGACTCCTGCGGGCCCATCGCCATGTCGCTGGAGGAGGACGCCCGCCTGCGCGAGCGCGGGGTCCAAGTGCCCTCCATGGTGGACGCGGTCGCGGCCGTGGAGCGGGGCGACGACTACTACTGCCCGGCCCTGCGCGACGGCCGCTGCAGCGTCTACCCGGCCCGGCCGACGATCTGCCGGCTATGGGGGGCCACCGAGTCGATGCCCCGCCCCCACGGCTGC
>JAKAXG010000642.1 GCA_021827225.1 Actinomycetes bacterium
CCATGCCCGCTCGTAGCCGAGCCCCTCGGCCGCCGCTATGTGCTCCGGGGTGGCGGGCGACGTGGCGAAGGCGCAGGAAAGGTGCATGCGGGCAACGATATGGGGCCGGGCGCTAGGTTGGTCGTGTCGCGTACGCCTTTCGGCGCGGCCGGCCTCTGGCGGGGTCCTGGATGCGCTGTGCCCCGGCGCGTCCAGGACCCCTCACGCCGTCGGTCCGGTGGCTGTCAACGGCCTCCCGGCGGGTAGCTGGAAGGCATGGCAATCAGTGACGAGCAAAAGATCGCGTCGGCGATCAGCGACGCGCTGGCTTCGGACGACCCGGCCGCGGCCATGTCCCATCTCATGGCCCCGGGCGTCAGCTGGTCGGGGCCGGCCCAGGCGGAGGTGCGGGAGGTGGAGGCCCGGGAAGGCGGGGTGATCGTCGGGCTCCGCTGGCCGGGGGCCTCCACGGAGAAGGTCGACCGCTGGCACGTGCTGCGCATCGAGCGGGGATCCATCGTGGACACCGCCGACTTCGGGCTGCGCGCAGACGCCCTCAGCCACCTGGCCCGGGTCACGTAGGACCCGGGGTCACGCCATCGTCAGGCCGCCCGAGACCGACAGCGTCTGGCCGGTTATGTACCCCGCCTGGTCCGACGCCAGGAACACGACGGCGGGGGCGATGTCGGCCGGCCGGGCGATCCGCCGCATCGGCACCGCCCGGGCCAGCCCCTCGAAGAGCTTCTGCGACATCTGCGCCACCTGGTCGAGAAGCGGGGTGTCGGTGGGCCCCGGGCACACCGAGTTCACCGTGACGCCGGTGGTGGCCAGCTCCCGGGCCAGCGACTTGGAGAAGGCGATGACCCCGCCCTTGGTGCCGCTGTAGACGGCCTCCCCGGAGGAGCCGACCCGGCCGGCGTCGGACGCCACGTTGACGACCCGGCCGTACGAGCGCTCCACCATCCCCGGGGCCAGGACGTGGCAGCAGCGGACCGTCCCGAAAAAGTTCACCGCCGTGATGCGCGCCCACGCCTCCTCGGTACTGTCGAGGAACGGCTGGACGATGTCGATCCCGGCGTTGTTGACCAGGATCTCAACCGGACCGAGGGTCGCCTCCGTCCGGCGGGCGGCGGCCTCCACGCTGGAGCGGTCGGTGACGTCCACCGCCACCGCCACGGCGTCGCCGGGGGCGGACGGCTCCAGGTCCCATACCGCCACCCTGGCCCCGGCCGCGGCCATCGCCTCCACGATCGCCGAGCCGATCCCGCCGCGGCCGCCGGTGACCACCGCTACCCTGCCCTGCAGTTCGCCCATCCGCCCGAGCGTAACCCCCGTCAGGGGCTCAGCATCTCGACGATCTCGCCGGCCGGCCGGTCCGACGCCCACCGGAAACCCTGCCCGGCCCACAGGCTCATGCTCTCCGTGTCGCCGCTGGCGGCGGCCGCGGCGCGCAGGGGCCGGGTGGCGTGGTTGATCTCCGGGTAGGCCGCGGGGGCGTCGGGGTGGTCGAGCATGAAACGGTTGCGCAGGCCGCGGGCCCGGCGGCCGCTGAACGCCCGGGTGATGGCGGTGGTGGTGTGCACCCCGGCGACCAGGGCGGCCTGGTGGGCGGCGCTGGCCCCGCTCTCCGGGCAGCGGAGGAAGGCGGTGCCGCACTGGGCGGCCACCGCCCCGGCCGCCAGCACCCGGCGTACGCCGTCCCCGCCGGACAGGCCGCCGGCGGCGATCTGCGGCAGATCGGTGACGCCGGCCACCCGCTGCAGCAGGTCGACCAGGGGGTGGTCCTCCTCGCTGTCGGCGGAGAACGAGCCGCGGTGGCCGCCGGCCTCCGCCCCCTGCACGCACAGCGCGCCGGCGCCGCGGTCGGCCGCGATCCGAGCTTCGTCGGGGGTGGTGACCGTCACGACCACCAGGCTGCCGGCGTGGCAGAAGGCCTCGATGATCTCGCGCTCCGGGCAGCCGAAGGTGAAGCTGACCACGGGGGGAGGGTCGGCCAGCAGCACCGACAGCTTCTCCTCCCAGCGGTCGTCGTCCCACGTCGGCTCCCCCAGCTCGCACCCGCTGGCCTCGGCCTCGGGACGCAACGACTCCAGGTAGGAGGCCACCGCCTCCGGGTCCGCCGCCGGCGGTCCGGGGACGAACAGGTTCACCCCGAAAGGCTCCCCGGTGGCGGCCCGCACCGCGGTCATCTCGCCGGCCAGCGCCTCTCCGGCCTTGTACCCGCCGGCCAGGAACCCGAGGGCGCCCGCCCCGGCGGCGGCGATCACCAGATCCGGCGTGGAGGCCCCGCCGGCCATGGGCGCCACCACGATCGGCCGGCGCAGGATTTCCCTTGGTTCGGGAGGGACAGCCACCCGAGCGACACTACGGCACCGGCATCCCCTCGCCGGGGCGGCCCAGGCGGCAGACTGCTGCCTCATGGCCCGACCCACCGCGATGGACGAGCTGTTCGTCCACCAGACCCCCGAGCTGCTCCCCCGCGTGTCCGCCCACAGCCCGTACTGGCGCGAGAGCTACTTCTTCGAGATGCACCGGCCCGACGCCGCCGGCGACGTGCTGTTCTTCACCATGGCGCACTACCCGGCCAGGCAGCAGATGGACTCGCTGCAGATGGGCCGGATCGGGGGCCAGCCGGCCTTCGGCCTGCTCGACCGGCCCTACGGCGACGACCCGCACACGACCGACGTCGGCGGGGCCCGGGTGTCGGTGGTGCGGCCCTTCGAGGAGCTGCAGCTGTGGGCCGACCCCGATCGGGCCGGGTTCGGCCTGGACGTCACGTTCCGGGCCCGGACCCAGCCGTACGGGCTGCGCCGGGGCACCATGCGGGCCGGCGAGGAGGTCATCTGGGACCAGAGCCACATCCTCCAGTCGGGCACCTACACCGGTACCTACGTCCACGACGGCCGGACCTACCAGATCGACGGCTGGACCGGGCAGCGGGACCACTCGTGGGGTATCCGCGACCACGGCCGCTGCCCGCTGTGGATGTGGTTCCAGCTGCAGTTCGACGACGGGTTCCTCGGCGTATGGCACTGGGAGCTGCCCAACGGGGCCCGGGTCTACACCGACGGCTGCTGGGCGGGCGCGGACCGCTCCGACCCGGTGCCGGTGGTGGACTTCAGCCACGACATGGCCTGGCAGGGGCCGGACGGCGGACCGGCCGCCTACGGCACCAACGGGGACGCCGTCGCCGGCCTGGCCGGCACCTGCACCTTCACCCTGGAGGGCGGGCGGAAGATCACCGTCGAGGCGACCGGGACCTTCGACCGGCCGTACGAGCCGTTCCACCGGGGCGGGCTGTCCCAGATGCGGGTTCGGGCCGACGACGGGCGGGAGGGCACGGCCATCTACGAGATCACCGGCGCCCGCCACCACCGCTACTTCCCCGACACGGTGGTGGAGGGCGTCCTGCCGTAGGGGCCGGCCGCCGGCGTCGCCCCGCTGCCACCCGCCGGCG
>JAKAXG010000643.1 GCA_021827225.1 Actinomycetes bacterium
TGGACCGGAAGGCCCACGGGACGCAGCACGTGCACCCCGTCCTCATAGGTGGCCACCACAGAGATCTCCGTCTGGTAATCCGAAGCTGCCACGTCATGAACGCCGTTGGCCTCCGTTCCGTCACAGCGCATGTCGTGGATGATGCCGTCGGCGGTGACGACCAGACGATCCCCACATTGCTCGATCCTCTCCAGGTGCCGATAGGCCGGGTGGTCAGGGGAGGCCGGATTTCCATCGATCTCTACGGACACCGTCCTCCACAGCCCCCGCAGATCCGGCGCTCCGGCGACCAGAGGCTGCGTGCAGCCGGAGAGCACCGGAGGCGGCATCGTGCCTCCGTATCCGCCGGGCGGCGTGTGGGCAACGGGAATGTCATCAGCGTCGTTCACACTTGCCAAGGCTAAGAACTGACGATATTTTTGTCAATAGTGAGGTGGCCGACCGGGACGGTCCCACCCTGCAGGGCCAACACAGCCACTCAGATCCCGGCGCCATACACCCCACTCCTGAGGGGACGAGGAAAGGACCAACTCTGATGGCAGCGACGTCGGGGCCCGGCTACGGCAAGGTCAACTTCGAGATGATCACGCGGTGGATTCAGCTCGAGGCCGGCCAGGACGGGCCGTTCTGGGCTCTCAACCTCATGAAATACCGGGAGCTGGCCGATTACGGGGACGGAACGACCTCGGTATCGGGCCGGGAAGCCGACGACGAATACGCCCCCCTGGGACCGCTTCGGGCCATCGGCGCCGAGGTGGCGTTCCACGGCGACGTCTCCGAGCAGCCCGTGGGTCGGCCGGAGTGGGACCGCATCGGGGTTGTCCGCTACCCGAGCCGGAGCGCCTTCCTGGCCATGCAGCGCCGGGATGACTTCAAGGCGAAGCATGTGCACAAGGAGGCGGGGATGGAGTTCACCATCGTGATGTCCTGCATCCCGGTGACCCAGGGCACCCGGGCGGACCATTCCGGGGAAATGGTGCTGGTCGTCGAGCGGGGCCGGCCCCCTGCCCTCCCGGCTGATGCTGTGGAAGTGGCGTCCTTCTCGGTTGAAGGAGTCATCATCGGTGACGAGCGAACTTACGACCGGGCCCGATTCCTGCGGGTTCCCTCCCCCAAGGTCTGCACCGAAGTGGTGGAGTGGGCATCCGCCCTCGAGGAGGCGCACGTAATGGTGGTCGATGTGGCCCTCGACCGGTTGGTCGAGACTATCGCCGGGAAGGTGGAGGCATGAAGCACTACGAACCCTTCGAGGGTCGGATCGGCCGCACCCACGCTGACTCGCAGCCCTGGTGGCCGACACCCGCCCACCCCGGCGAGGACGCTCCCAACGTGGTGGTCATCCTCCTCGATGACCTCGGCTTCGCCCAATTCGGCTGCTTCGGGTCGGACCTGGAGACTCCCAACGTCGACCGGCTGGCGGCGGGCGGCCTCCGCTTCACCAACTTCCACGTGACACCGGTGTGCTCACCTACCCGAGCGGCTCTGTTGACCGGGCGGAACCCCCATTCCGTCGGCATGAGATCGGTGTCGAACTTCAGCACCGGCTACCCCAACATGCGGGGACGGGTCTCCAACCATGCAGCGACCATGGCCGAGGTCCTCCGGGAGGCGGGCTACACCACGTTCGGGCTCGGCAAGTGGCACCTCTGCCAGATGGAGAACGCCTCGGCGGCCGGGCCCTACGATCAGTGGCCCCTCCAGAGAGGCTTCGATCGCTTCTACGGGTTCCTCGATGGCGAGACGGACCAGTTCAACCCCGAGCTGGTGTACGACAACCATGCGGTGCAGCCGCCCCGGACCCCGGAGGAGGGGTACCACCTGAGCGAGGACCTGGTGGACAAGGCCATCGAGTTCATCAACGATACCAAGTCCATTCGTCCCGACCGTCCCTTCTTCACCTACCTGGCGTTCGGCGCCACCCACGCCCCCCACCAGGCACCGGCCGAGTACCTGGCCAAATGGAGAGGACGCTTCGAAGGTGGCTGGGACGAAGCCAGGGATCGCTGGTACGCCCGGCAGCTGGAGATGGGCATCATCCCGGCCGGCACCAGGCTGGCACCCCGGAACCCGGGGGTGGAACCCTGGGACACCCTCGGAGAAGAGCAGAAGCGCCTGGCGTGCCGGCTGCAGGAGGCGTTCGCCGCGTTTCTGGAGCACACCGACGCCCAGATCGGCCGCTTCGTCGACGCCCTCGACCGCATGGGCCAGCTCCAGAACACTGTCCTGATCCTGCTGTCCGACAACGGCGCCAGCCAGGAAGGCGGACCGTTCGGGGTGCTCCACGAGATGAAGTACTTCAATTTCATCCTGGAGGAGCCGAAGGAGGCGGTGGCCCGGCTCGACGAGATCGGCGGCCCCTCCAGCCACTCCAACTATCCGTGGGGCTGGGCCCAGGCGGGTAACACCCCGTTCAAGTGGTACAAGCAGAACACCCACGAAGGCGGCGTTCACGTGCCCTGCATCGTTCACTGGCCGGCCCGGATCTCCGAGGCGGGCGGGCTGCGCCATCAGTTCCACTACGTGACCGACATCGCCGCCACCATCTACGACGCGGTCGGCGTGACCCCGCCCTCCAGCTACCGCGGCCTGGAACAGATCCCGGTCACGGGAGCGTCCATGAGCTACACCTTCGGCCCCGACGGGTCGGCCGCCCCCGAGCGCCACACAGTCCAGTACTTCGAGAACATGGGTCACCGGGCCATCTACGCCGACGGGTGGAAGGCGGTGACCCGGCACCAGCCGGGCGTCCCATTCGATGACGACACCTGGGAGCTCTACCACGTCGCGGTCGACCGCTCCGAGTACGACGACCTGGCTGCGACCCAGCCGGAGAAGCTTGCCGAACTGGTCGTCCTGTGGTGGCGGGAGGCCGAGGAGCACGGCGTGCTGCCCCTCGACGACCGTACCGTGGAACTGTTCGGCGCCCGCTTCCGGGACCGCTCACCCCATCCCGGTTCCCGCCGGTACGTCTACCGGCCGCCGATGACGCCGCTTCCGGCTCAGGTGGCAGCCCAGTTGGGCGGCCGCAGTTGGGATCTCCGGGCCGCCATCAATCGGCGACCCGGTGAAGGCGGTGTCCTCTACGCCGCAGGCAACGAGAACTCGGGGCTCAGCCTCTTCATCGACAGTGACCGCCTGGTCTTCGACTACAACTGCTTCGGGGACCACCACATCGTCGAGTCGGAGAGGGACGTTCCGACCGGCCAGGCGACGGTCGGGGTACGCGTCCGCCGGACAGGGGACAGCGGCTCGGCGACGCTGGTCATCGACAGTGCCGACGACGCCACCATGCCGATCCCCTTCCTCATGCGGATGATTTCGAGCACGGGGGCCAGCGTCGGTTACGACCACGGCTCACCCGTGAGCCGGCGCTACCGCCCCGGCAACGCCTTCATGGGCCGGCTCCTGCAGGTGGAGATCCAGCAGATCGG
>JAKAXG010000644.1 GCA_021827225.1 Actinomycetes bacterium
ATCTCAGGCCCTCAAGACACTCTGCCGGGAGGCCACCCCGGACCGGGCGGTGCTCGAGCTGGAAGCGACCATCGACAGCCCGGAACCGGTCGCCGCCCGGCTGCGCACCTCCGTCCGTCCCGACGCCGATCCGGGCGGCCCTCCGGTGGCGGAGCACCTGCAGGAGCGGATGCTCTCCGCCGGGGCGACCGTCGTCCGCTGGAGGGTGCCGGTCGAGCGGCCGGAGCTGTGGTGGCCCCGGGCCCTCGGCCCCCAGCCGCTGCACGAGGTGACGGTCGACCTGGACATCGACGGGGGCGGCCCCGGACCGAGCGACCGGCGCCGCATCATCACCGGTCTGCGCCAGGTCAAGGTCCGCAACTTCGTGGCCACGGTGAACGGGGAGCGCCTCTTCCTCAAGGGCGCCAACTACGGGCCCACCCGGCGGGCCCTGGGCGAGGCGTCCCCGGCGGAGGTGGCCCGGGACGTGGAGCTGGCGGCCGAAGCCGGCCTGGACCTCCTGCGCGTCCACGCCCACGTCGGCCGGCCGGAGCTGTACGAGGCGGCCGACCGGCTGGGGATTCTGCTGTGGCAGGACCTGCCCCTCCAGTGGGGCTACGGCCAGGTGAGGCGCCAGGCGGTCAGCCAGGCCCGCCAGGCGGTGGAGCTGCTGGGCCACCATCCCTCCATCGCCGTGTGGTGCGGCCACAACGAGCCCATGGCCATAGAGATGGCCCCGGGCTCGGCCCTCTCCCCCAAGACGGTGGCCCGGGTCGTCGCCGGCCAGGTCCTGCCGACGTGGAACAAGACGGCGCTCGACCGGTCGATCCGCCGGGCGCTGGAGCGGGCCGACGGGTCGCGCCCGGTGGTATCCCACTCCGGGGTCCTCCCCCACCCGGCGTGGGGCACTGACAGCCACCTGTACTTCGGCTGGTACCACGGCCAGGAGAGGGACTTCCCGAAGACGCTGTCGCGCTTGCCGGTCATGGCCCGCTTCGTCAGCGAGTTCGGGGCCCAGGCCGTGCCGGAGGCGGCCGGCTTCATGGAGCCGGAGCGGTGGCCGGACCTGGACTGGGAACGGCTGGAAGCGCACCACTGCCTGCAGAAGGAGATCTTCGACGCGCGAATCCCGCCCGGGGAGCAGCCCACCTTCGAGGCCTGGCGCCGGGCATCACAGCAGTACCAGGCGATCGTCCTGCGCCACCACATCGAGACGCTCAGGCGGCTGAAGTACCGGCCCACCGGCGGGTTCTGCTTCTTCATGCTGGCCGACGCCCAGCCGGCGGTGAGCTGGGCTGTTCTCGACCACGAGCGGGAGCCGAAGGCCGGGTACCGGGCGGTGACCGAGGCCTGCGCCCCGGTGATCGTGACCGCCGACCGGCCGGCGCCCTCGTACCGCCCCGGGGACAGGATGGCCCTGGACGTGCACGTGGTGAGCGATCTGCGGGTGGCGCTGAGAGACTGCCGGGTGGACGCGACCGTGCGGTGGCCGTCGGGGACGCGCACCTGGCGCTACGGCGGCACCGTGGACACCGACTCCTGCGTCCGGGTGGGAAGGCTGAGCTTCAGCGTCCCCAAGGACTGCCCCCCCGGTCCCCTCGCCGTCGAGTTGCGGCTGCGCTGGCCGGGCGGCACCCGGTCCAACCGCTACGACAGCGCCGTTCTCGCCTGAAAGGCTGCGGGGAGAGAGGGATCGGCGAATGATTCAGGCCGCCGAAGAAGGGGTTGACCGGCACCGCTGCGAATCCTCCATAGCGGGGGTACCGGCATGATCACCTACAACGCAGCACAATCGAACGAGAATGGTGAGGCCATGACAGATCAACCACGCGGCCGGCGGCCGTCATCGGGCCGGCCCCTCCGGGCGGGAGGCTCCCAGACGGCCCGAACCCTGGGGCTGGAGGCCGACACCGAACCCTCCCTCGGCGACGTCAGCTTCGACGACTGGTTCGAGACCCCGGTCTTCGAGTCGGACCCCGACGAGCGCCTGGAGGAGCTGGCCACCTCGCGGCGGGGCCCGATGCGCCTGGCGGCCAGCACCTTCCTCCGGCTCAACGCCCGGACCAGCCAGGTGCGCCGGCGAACCGGCGAGGCAAAGCAGTCCGTCGTGCGTTCCCATCCGGAGGTGGCCACCCCGGCCGCTCCGGCCAACGGCAAGGCCACCACCAAGGGCCGGACCGCCACCACCAACGGCAGGACCACCAACGGCAGGACGGGCACGGCCACGCGGCCACTGGCGGCGAACCGGGGCGCCGGGACCGGTACCGCCGCGCCGGTAAGCGGCACCCGCCCGGCCCGGGCCGCGAGGAGACCGGCCCCGCCGGCCGGGCCGACCCTGGCCCCGCCGGCGCCGCCCATCCCGGCGGCGGCCGATGGTGGCGGACCGGCCGGTTTCCGGCAGCGGATCAGCGAGGCGCTGGACCGCTGGGCGGAGCGGGAGGCCGCCGCCCAGACCCGCCTGGAGCGGATCATCCTCCCGAAGCGGTGGCAGGCGTGATGGCCCCGTACCTGTCGGCCGAGTGGTTCGCCGAGGTGAGCGCGGGTGAACAATCGCCGGGCGGGCCGACGGTCGCCGTCCTCGAGCAGGTCGTGGAAGGGACGCCCGAGGGGCAGGTGACCTACCGGGTGGAGCTGGCCGAGGGCGGAGCCCGGATCGTGTGGCCCGTCCCCGAGGGCGCCCCGGGCCCGGACCTGAGGCTCACCGCCGACTGGCCGACGGCGGTGGCCATCGCCCAGGGTCAGCTGTCCGCCCAGAGGGCGCTCATGCAGGGCCGGCTCCGGGTCAGCGGCGACCCGGGCCGGCTGGCCGAGCTCAACTCCGAACTGCAGGGGCTCGACCCGGTGCCGGAGACGGTCCGCCGGGCGACCACCTACCCGGCGGCCAGCTAGCCGTTGCAGGCTGCCGGCTGATCCCGGAAAGAGCCCCTTCACCCTTGGCCCGGTCTCCGGCGGCACGCTAACTTGACCTGCAACCGGCCGATCTGGAGGTAGGGCACGTGACGCTGTCGGAAGTGATCGACGACCAGTTCCTCACCCGCTACCGGGCTCTGCTCGACGCCGAAGACGAAGCGTTCGACGAGCTCGAACACGCATTCGAGGACGGCGACCGAGCCCACTTCGACGAGGATCTGTGCGCCTGGCGGCGGGCCGTCGAGCGGAAGTTGAGCTACCTCCACCGCCTCGGGGTGGTCTCCCCTCCCACCATCAGCGCCTGACCGGGCCGCCGCTCGGGACGGAGCGACCCCGGCGCCCGCCGGTGCCGTCGCGGCGCGCCCGGTTGGCCGGGCGGGAGGAACCGGGCCTATCGTCGTCATCCGTTCCCCCCGCCGCAGGACGGCACATTTTTTCGACGGAGGCTGAGATCGCATGTCTGCTTCACCAGTACGGGTCGCTGTAACCGGCGCGGCCGGCCAGATCGGCTACAGCCTGCTGTTCCGCATCGCC
>JAKAXG010000645.1 GCA_021827225.1 Actinomycetes bacterium
TCACCCGGCGGTCCGGGGGCAGGTAGGCCATGCCCGCCGCGATGGCCGCCCGGGGCTGGAGCGGCGGCACCGCCACGCCGGAGACCTCCACGGAGCCCCCAGCCCGGGGCAGCGCACCGAAGATGGTGCCGAGAAGGGTCTCGCGGCCGGATCCGGTGATGCCCGCCACGCCGATGATGTCGCCGGGGCGCGCCTCCACGTCGACGCCTCCGAGGGACGGTGCGAGCAGGCCATGGACGCAGAGCACCGGCTCCGCGCGCTCGGCGTGCACCGCCGCGGACTCGGCATGGGCCTCCTCGAACTCGTCGCCGACGAGCAGCGACACCAGGCGCCGCTTGTCGAGCGACGAGACCGGGACGGTGGTGACCTTGCGCCCGTCCCGAAGGACGGTCACCTGGTCTGCCACCTCGAAGATCTCATCCAGGCGGTGGCTGACGTAGAGGACACCCACCCCGCCGGCGGCGACCCGGCGGACCATGGCCAGCAGCTGCTCCACCTCCTGCTCGGGCAGGGTGGCGGTCGGCTCGTCCAGCACGAGCAGCTTCACCAGGTGGTCCGCCTCACCCTCCAGGGCCCGGGCCACCGCCACCCCGGTGCGCTGCGCCGGGGACAGGCTGGCCACCGGGGTGCGGGGGTCGACCATCAGACCCACCCGGTCCAGGAGGGCGGCCGCCCGGCGCCTGGTAGCGGCCCCGTTGATGGTCCCGAACGAACAGGTGAAGCCGCGGTTGAGGTACAGGTTGTCGACGATCGACAGGCTGAGCACCAGCCCCAGGTCCTGGTGCACGAACCGGCATCCCATGGCGTGGGCCACGTCCGCCGCCCCGAACGGCAGCCGCCTGCCGGCGATCGACACCGTGCCCCCGGGGTCGGGGCGGTGGTAGCCGGCGAGGATCTTGATGAACGTGGACTTGCCCGAACCGTTCTCCCCCACCAGGGCGTGCACCTCGCCGGGCGCGATCTCCAGCTCGAAGTCCGAGAGCGCCACGGTGCCGCCGAAGGACTTGGTGAGGCCCTTCACCGCCAGGGCGGGGTGGGCAGCAACCTGCTGCCCACCCCGCCCGCCGGCCCCGATCAGCTCAGGTGCCACAGCGCCTTCATCTGCGCCGCATAGTTCGCAGGCTGGTCGAAGGAGCTGGACACCGTGAAGTTGTCGTGCTGGGTGAGCAGCTGGATGGGGAGGGTCCCCTCGTTGGCCGGGATCGGCATGCCCTCCATGTGGCGGAGCACGGCGTCGATCATGGCCCACTGCCCGTAGTTCAGGGCCAGGCCGGTGAACGCGGTGGCGGTGCCGGCCTTGATGTCGGTCTCGTTGACCGTGTCGGCACCCTCGCCGATGATCTTCGGATGGAGGCCGGCGTTCGCGGCCGCAGCCGGGAGGCCGTCGACCCACGGGCCGTCATCGGTGACCACCCAGCCGATCGACGGGTTCCGCTGCAGGGCCGAGACGATGGCCCCGGTAGCCCCGCCGCCCGTCACCTGGGCGATGGTGCCGGTGAGGGGGGTGACCGAGCAGGCAGAGCAGCCGGCGCTGACTGCGGAGCGGAACGCCTGGTCGAAGGTGTTGAGGATCGGGAAGTCCGGCACCTGGAACTGCAGGATGTGGCCGGTGCCGTTGGACTTGGCGATGAAGTAGTTGGCCAGCGCCTTGGCGTCGAGGGTCACGCTGGTGGTGTCACCGATGTTGGCGATGATGGTGTTGTCGAGCTGCTGCGGGCCCACGTAGGCGAGCACGATCGGCACGTTGGCCTTCTGGTAGGCCGGCACCACGCTGGACCACTCCGCCTCGGGTATGCCGCTCAGGCCGACTCCGACCGGGTTGTACTGCAGCGCCTGCTGCATGCCCGAGATGAGGGTCGCCGGGTTGGCGGACTGGTAGGGGATGGTCTTCAGGTTCCAGCCCAGGGCGGCGGTCACCGTCTTCAGGGCCTGCGCCTCCACCGTGCACTGGTCGATGTCGCACTGCATGAAGACGAAGGTCTTGCCGGTGGGCGGCTTGGTCTTGAGCGGCGTGTTGAGAGGGATCGAGGTGGGAACCTGCTCCGCCTTGGTCACGTAGGCCTCGGCCGCGGCGACCTGGCTGTTGCCGCCGCCACCGGAGGGGGCGGCGGTGGTTGGGCTGGAAGAGCTGGCTGCCTTGGTGGAGCTGCTGCACGCCGCGAGAAGTGCCCCGCCGACGACAACAGCCACAGCCGCCCTGGAGACGCGCATGGACTTGTACCGCTTTATTGATTTCATGGTTGCTCCTTCGAAAGTTCGTGCGAGAACGGCCTGGAAGACCGGGTTTCTGTCTGGTGTGACCGCCGCCGGACCGGCGGACGGCTTTGCTGGGTCCCGCCGATCAGGTCAGTAAGGCATCGTCCCGCCGTCGACCGGGAAGAGGCACCCGGTCATGTTCCGCGCCCCGTCCGTGGCCAGCAGCAGGGCTGCCGCCGCCACCTGCTCCACCGTGTTGGGCTTCTTGATGGAGGACTCCTTGCAGAACAGCCCGATCATCTCGTCATAGCTGGACAGCCCCATGGCCTGGGCCGAGGCCGGTCCCGTGGCCAGGACGATGTCGGTCTCGACGATCCCGGGGAGTATGGCGTTGACCGTGATGCCCAGGGTGCCCACCTCCCTGGCCGCGGCCTTGACCAGCCCGTTGACCGCGTGCTTGCCGGTCACGTAACCGGCCAGCCCCGGCTTGCCCAGCTTGCCCTCCACCGACGAGGTCACGATGATCCGGCCGTACTGCCTGGGGATCATGTGCTGCAGGGCCCGGCGCATTCCCCAGAACACATGGTTGATGTTCCAGTTCATCTCCAGAGCCCACTCCTCGTCGGACATCGCCGCCACCGGGGCTGTGGCCTCCACCCCACCGGAGTTGAGGCAGCAGATGTCGAGCTGCCCGTAACGGCTGATGGCGAAGTCGATGAGGCCTTCAACGTCGGCCTGCCTGGTGGCGTCGCCGGCGTAGAACGCCACCCGGTCGCCGGCGTCCATCTCTTTGATGGCAGCCTCGCCCTTGCCCGGATCCCGGCCGTTGACGACCACCGATGCGCCCTCAGCGAGGAAGGCCTCCGCCATCCCACGGCCGATACTCCGGGTTCCGCCGGTGACGCACGCGACCTTGCCGTCGAGTTTTCCCATTATCTCTTGGTCCCTCCCCTTGTCGATCGACTTAGTACGGCGACGTGCCACCGTCGATGGAGATGAGCGAGCCGGTGATCCCGGCTCCGTTCTCCGATGCCAGCAGGACGGCCACCTGGGCGACGTCTTCCACCTCGCACAGCCGCTTGACCGCCGACTCCTCGGCAAAGGTCTCGAGGAGCTGCTCGTAGGTGATTCCCATCGAGGCGGCCGCGCCCGGCCCCTGGGCCTTCATCACGTCGGTCTCTATGGCGCCCGGGCAGAGGGCGTTGACCGTGACACCCTGCGTCCCC
>JAKAXG010000646.1 GCA_021827225.1 Actinomycetes bacterium
CGAGGCCGGCCCCGGCCTGGTCGAGCGGACCGGCCGGCTCGTCGGGCGGGCCGTCGGCATCGTGGCCAACCTGCTGGACCTGGACCTGGCGACCGTCGCCGGCTCGGTGGCCCTGGGCTTCGGGGCGCCGTTCTTCCGGGCCGCCCGGGACGAGCTGGCGGCCACCGCCCGGCTCCCGTACTCCTCCACCTGCCGGATCTCCCCCAGCCCCCTCGGCCCCGACGCCCCGCTGATCGGGGCCGCCGCGGTGGCGTGGCGGGAGGCGGGGTGAGCGCCGGGGCCGGCTCGCTGGCCGCCGCCGTGCTCAAGCGGCCGGCCCTGTGGCCGGCCGCCCTGCGGATGGTCCCTCCCCGGTGGTGGCGCCGCTGGCCGCCCCTACCGGTCCCCTCCGCCGACTACCTCCGTTTCCGCATGGAGACCATGTACGGGTCGGGCGGCCGGCTCGACCCCGAGGAGCTGGTCCGCTACCTCGAATGGTGTCGTCGCATGGCCCGCCCGGCGCGGTAACGTCTGCACGTGCCGGTTTCACCAGCGGGCCGCCCACTTGATCCAGACGCCGCCAGGCGACCCCGACCGGCCCGATAGCGAGCGGGGTGGCGGTGACACAGGCCCTTGTGCTCAACGCCACCTACGAACCTCTCTGCGTCGTCCCCACCCGGCGGGCCCTCATGCTGCTCCTCGACGAGAAGGCGGAGCTGTTGCACCCGACCGAGCGGGTGTTCCGGGCCGAGCGGATCTCCTACCCGGAGCCGTCGGTGGTCCGCCTGCGCCACTACGTCAAGGTGCCCTACCAGGCCCGCATAGCCCTCAACCGGCGGGCCGTGTTCGCCCGGGACGGTCACCGCTGCCAGTACTGCGGGGCGGCGGCGGAGAACATCGACCACGTCATACCCCGCAGCCGGGGCGGCCTCCACTCGTGGGACAACGTCGTCGCGTCCTGCCGCCCCTGCAACGCCCGCAAGCGGGACCACCTGCTCGAGGACACCTCCATGCGCCTGCGCCGGCCGCCGGCGGTGCCCCGCCAGAGGACGTTCATCCTGGTGGCCAGCGGGCGCATCCGCTCCGAGTGGGAGCTCTACCTGGGCCAGGCCGTCTCCAGCACCCTCTCCGCCTGAAGGCCGCCTGATGGGCCCGCCGTGGCGGGTGGAGCGGGTGGCCGGACCCGCCGCCGATCTGCACGCGGCGTCGGCTGATGCCCTGCGCCGCGACGGGCTGTGCCGCACCGCCCGCATCCTCGTGGCCGACTCCCCGGCGGTGGTGCTCGGCAGCCACGAGCCCGAGGAGTGGTTCGACGCCGGGGCCCTGCGCCGGGCCGGGCTGGGCCTGGCCCGCCGCCGGAGCGGTGGTGGAGCGGTTCTGGTCGGTCCCGGGCTGGCCGTGTGGGTCGATTTCGTGGTGCCTGCAGGCGACCCGCTGTGGGACGACGATGTGGGCCGGGCCGCCTGGTGGGTGGGGGACCTGTGGTCGGAGGTGCTGCGCGCCGCCGGGGTGCCCGGCGGCGCGGACCTGAGGGTCTGGCGGGGGCCGATGCGCCCCACCCGGTGGTCGCCGGTGGTCTGCTTCGCCGGGGTGGGGCCGGGCGAGGTGGAGGTGGGCGGGGCCAAGGTGGTCGGGGTGTCGCAGCGGCGGACCCGCAGAGCCGCCCTGTTCCAGAGCGCGGCGCTGCTCCAATGGGACGCCCGGCTGTGGGACTCCCTGCTGTCGGCCGCCGGCCGTCACGCCGTCGGCCCCGACGGCCGGTCGGCCAGAGGCCCGGACGGCCCGCCCGACCTTGCCGGCGCGGCCCGGGCCCTGGGGCCGGCCGCGGAGGCGGGGGTGGTCTCCGCCATGCACGCCGCGCTGGATGCCATGATCTTCTGATGGGCTATCTCGACGGCAGGGTGGCGGTCATCACGGGCGCGGCCCGCGGCATCGGGCGCGAGCACGCCCTGCTGTTCGCCGCCGAAGGGGCGAAAGTGGTCGTCAACGACGTCGGCGCCGGGCCGGACGGCAATTCCTCGTCGAGCGGCCCGGCCGCCGAGGTGGTCGAGGAGATCCGGGCCATGGGCGGCGAGGCGGTCGCCAGCTTCGACGACGTCTCGGACTGGGAGGGGGGTCGCCGGGTCGTCCAGAGCGCCATCGACGCCTTCGGTGAGCTGCACGTCCTGGTCAACAACGCCGGCATCCTCCGTGACCGCCTGATCGTCAACATGTCCGAGGAGGAGTGGGACAGCGTCATCCAGGTGGTGCTCAAGGGTCATTTCGTGCCGCTCCGCCACGCCGCCGCGTACTGGCGGGACCAGGCCAAGGCCGGTCGGGAGCTGAAGGCGTCGGTGATCAACACCTCCTCCACCTCCGGCCTGCTGGGAAACCCGGGGCAGGCCAACTACGGGGCGGCCAAGGCCGGTATCGGGGCCCTCACCGTGATCGCCGCCGAGGAGCTGGGCCGCTACGGCGTCCGGGTCAACGCGGTGGCCCCCGCCGCCCGCACCCGGCTCACCGAGGCCACACCTGGACTCGGTGACATCGTCGCCCCGCCCGACGACCCGTCCCGCTTCGACGAGTGGGACCCGGCCAACATCTCGCCGCTGGTGGCGTGGCTGGCCGGCGTCGGCTGCCAGGTGACCGGCCGGGTCTTCTACGGCTTCGGGGGTACCGTCGCTCCCATGAGCGGGTGGGCCAAGGAGCCCGGGATCTCCCGGCCGGACCGCTGGACCGTCTCAGACCTGGACGAGCAGCTGCCCACCATCCTGTAGCGCGGCTACCGGCCGGCCTCCGGGCAGCCGGGCCGGTGGGCCCCGGGGCCGTCCAGCACCGCCCCGCACCCGGGGCAGACCAGATGGGCCCAGCACGCCGGGTCGCCGCCCTCCGCCTGGCGCGGAGCGGCCGGCTCCGCCACCCTGAAGAAGTCGATCCGTACCGATACCGGGCCCAGGGTCTCGACGTGGTGGGCCATCAGCGGCGGTATGGCCTGGACGGCGCCGGCACCGAGCTCGGCCGGCCCGACGCTCCAGCCGCCCGCGCCGGGAACGAACCGCAACCGGCCGGACAGGACCTGCAGCCGGCCCCACGTGCGCGAGCCGAGGCGGTGGTCCCGCCGGAGGCCGGCCGGGATGGACCCCTCGTCCCAGGTGTCGCTGGTGCGGGCGTAGTCGACCCGTTCCGGCATCTCGGCCCGGTCGCACAGCGGGCATTCGAGCGGCGAGCCGATCCGGCCCCTCCTTCCTTCCTCATCGAGGACCCACGGCCGCAGCTGGAACGGAGGGCGGTGCCGGACGTGCTGGTTGTGGCCGCACTCCAGCTCGGCCACCCAGTCGCCCTCGTCGTCGGGGTGGAATCCGTCAATGGCCCGCTCCACCCTCCCACCGTACCGTCGGCGGTGCGGCCCGGGCGCCACGGTCAGGAACGGGGGCTGGGGAGCTACCCGGACCGAC
>JAKAXG010000647.1 GCA_021827225.1 Actinomycetes bacterium
GCCACCCTCTTCCTGCGGTTCGGCACCAAGAACGAGCTTCTGGCCCAGGCCTACCTGCAGCATGTGCAGGAGATGAGGATCCAGTTCCGCCAGATGCCGGATCCGGACCGGCAGACGCTGGAGGATCTGATCGAGCTGTTGAGCGGGCCGCTGAGCGACCTGCGCCTGGACTTCGCGGTGCGCTTCGAGATCGAGGGAGGCCCGGTGCACGGGGTCCGGTCCTCGACGTGGCGGAGCCTGCGGGACGAGTACCTGAAGCTGGTGCGCCAGGTGCACTCGATGATCCGGGCGGCGGCCCGGCGCGAAGGTCATGACCTGATCGGCGGGAGCCTGGCCGAGCGGCTGGTGTGGTCACTCCTCTCCGCCGGCACGAGCGACCGCAACGCCCAGGTCTACGGCCACAAGAACTCCACCTACTTCCGGTTCCTCGCCCGGGCCATCATCGCCTCGCTGCAGCCGCCGGCCGGGTAGCCGGCTCGCTGCCGGTTCCCTCCCGGGGCCCGAGGGAGCGCCACGGAGCAACGGAGCCCATCAAGGTCCCGAGCCCCTATGCGCGCGTCCGTGAATGGCACCAGACCATTGAGATGAGAGAATCCAAATCTGCCCCGACCTGCTCCCCTAGATTCGGACAAATCATCCGAATACGGAGCGGCACCGGAAGGCGACTATCAGCTTCTCCAGTCCCGGTGTTTCAGCCACGTAAGCCCGCGGTAGGGACTTCACTACACGCGAATCTGCAGCAGCTGCCCGGCTGATCTGCAGGCACAGCAAGCTCTGGTGGCCTTCACAGGAGCGGTGAACCCGAGGCGGTGAATTCTCTATGGCAACCACTGTCCGCAACCGTCGGAGAACGGAGGAGGATTCCGGTGGTCACGAGGCTGAAACCAGTACCTCGCTGCGCCTGCCGGAAAAGCAGGAGCCTCAACAGGTCAAGGGAGCCCACATCATTACGGAGTACATCGAGATCGGTGTGCCCCCCGAACAGGCCTTTGATCTGTGGACCCAATACGAGAAATGGTCGCAGATATTCAAGAACGAGTCAGCCGACCCCAACGGAGACAAGCGGGGGGGCGGGGGTAAGCGCGGGGGCGGCGGGGACGAGGTCAAGGTGAGAGCCAAGATCGGTCCGTCCGAGCGCCAGTGGACGGCGGAGGTGCTCGGTGCGGAGCAGGGACGCCGGCTCAACTGGCGCTCCAAGGGGCCGCTGAAGGCGATGGGTGTCACCAGCTTCCACCGCCTGGACGACCGCCTCACGAAGGTCATGGTGGAGATCGAGTACCGGCCCACCGGGGCGCTGGAAACGATCGGAAACTTCTTCCGCATGCAGCGGCGGCGGGTGCGGCGCGATCTCCGGCTGTTCAAGAACTATGCCGAGCTTCACGGCGTGGGCGGAGGAGATGACGCTGGCAGGGATGGGGACAGGGACGGCGGCGGCAAGGAGGGAAGGTAGCGGTGTCGAGACGTCGCAGGAAGTTCATGGGAATCCCGGTGGGCCGGGCCAAGCACCCGACCCCCCTCGCCCGGCTGGCCCGGGCCGGTGCGCTGGGTGCCACCGCCCTCGCGGCCGTGCCGGTGGCGGAGCGCGGTGCCCGGCTGATCGGCGGCGGCCGCGACGTGGTCGGCAAGGGACGGGATCTGATGGGGACGGCGGGGGAGGTCACCGACGCCATCGGAGATGTGAGAGATGCGGTGTCCTCCCATTCCTCCACCGTGGGCAAGGCGGTCGGCCTGATCGGCGCGGCTACCCATCTAGGTAAAGGGGACGCCGCCGGATCCGGGACGCCCCGGCTGCGGCACCTGATCGAGGAGCACACGGACATATCGGTGCCCCGGTCCGTGGCGTACAACCAGTGGACGGAGATGGAGATGTTCCCCTCCATCGTCAAGGGCGTCGACTCGGTGGATCAGGCGGAGGAGGACCGGACCGAGTGGGCCAGCAAGATCGGACCGGTGAGGCGCCGGTGGAAGGCCCAGATCGTGGAACAGGTGCCCGATGAGCGGATCGCGTGGGTGAGCCAGAGCGGGCCGGAGCACCGCGGCGTCGTCACCTTCCATTCGATCGATGAGGACCTGACCAGGGTGCTGGTGCAGATGCACTACGTACCGCACGGGCCGCTGGAGACAGTGGCCAACTCGCTGCGGGTGCAGCGGCGCCGGGTCCGCAGAGACCTGCGGCTCTTCAAGCACTTCCTCGAGTTGCGAGGTGAGGAGACCGGCGAGTGGAGGGGGACGATCCGCCAGGACGACGACGCAGGAGCACCTGATGACCGCCAGCGGCCCGCCCCACGGACCGCGAGGAGACCGAGCAACGGGAAGGGCAGGGCCAGCGCCAGCCGGTCCAACCGAACGAGGGAGCCAGCCAAGTGACCATGACCAGCGGAGGCGCCATCGCCCGGGCGCCGCGCCCGAGCAGCCTGGCCGACGTCCTGGACCTGATCCTGGACAAGGGGCTGGTGATCGATGCCTATGTCCGGATCTCCGCCGTCGGCATCGAGCTTCTGACCATCGACGCCCGTATCGTCATCGCCAGTGTCGACACCTACCTCCACTACGCGGAGGCGGTCAACCGGCTGGATCTCACCCAGACGGAGACACAGGGCCTGACCGGCCTGTTCGGCGATGGCGGATCTCCCGACGGCCGGGCGCTGAACGCTTCGTCACGGAGCTCACGGGGCCGCGACGACGGTCAGGAAACGGGGTCCGAAGACGGCAGCAACAGGGGCCGGGGCCTGGCCCGACGGCTGGGCGAGAAAGGGAGGTGGAACTCGTGAAGATCACCGAGTTGTCGAGCAGGATCGGTCCCCACAGGTCCGGCGTCCTGGACCAGATGAACGGCCTGGACCGGGCGGCCGGGGCAGTACTGGCAGCAGGAGCGCTCAACTGGGGCCTGGTCGGAGCGGCCAATTTCGATGCCATCCGGGCGGTCCTCGGACGTTCCACCGCGGCGCGCGCCGCCTACGGGGTCGTCGGCGCCAGCGCCGCCTATGCCATCGCCCGCAGCCAGCGGCTCGGTCGCCGGTAGCCCCGGAACGGAGGAGATAGAGGTGTTCAAGAGGTTCTCTGCAGGGTTCGCCGTCGGTTACGTGTTCGGTGCCCGGGCCGGGCAGAAGCGCTACGAGCAGATCACCCAGCTGGCCGAGAGGGCGTTGAGCCTGCCCGTGGTCGACCAGATGGCGGAAAGGGCGTCGGGGCTGTTCACCCCTGAAGCCGGGCGCCAGGTGGTGGGATCGGTCATGAGCCGGGCCAAGGCCCGGCTTTCCGGCGATGCCGGCCGGGGCTCCCCCGACGACGGCGGCTACGACCAGGACGACGCCTACGACCAGGACGACGCCTACGACGAAGACGGCGCCTACGACGAAGACGACGCCTACGACGAAGACGGCGAGGACGACGGCTACGGCGAGG
>JAKAXG010000019.1 GCA_021827225.1 Actinomycetes bacterium
ACCAGGAACCCGTCGGCGGCCAGCGCCGGCATGTGGTCGTAGCCCCCCTCGGGGATGAGGTGGGCGGAGTACTCCTTGACCGACGCCCCCCGCAGGTACGGGGCGATGGCCGGGTGGGCCTTGAACCCGGCGATCAGGTCCTCCGGCCGGCGGCCCGACGCCACCAGCCCCTCCAGGCCCACCACCACCCCCACGCTGACCGAGTCCCGGTTGGTGTAGAGGAACCCGCCGCCCGGGATGCCGCCCGTCGCGCCGATGGCCTCTATGTCCAGCCCCTCCTCCGGCCCCAGCCCGAAGCGTTCCTCGATCACCGACGCCGGCAGCGACAGGACCTCCTTGGCGCCGAGGGTGTGATGGGCGGCGTCGGCTCGGGGCAGCAGCCCGGCCTCCTTGGCCAGGAACGAGTTGACCCCGTCACAGGCGATCACCACCTTGGCCCGCAGTTCCCCGTCGGGCCGGTCGGTGCGCACCCCGCACACCCGGCCGGTGCCGTCGCGCAGCAGCCCGGTGGCCACCGTGGAGGTGACCAGCCGGGCGCCGGCGGCCACCGCGTGCCCGGCCAGCCAGCTGTCGAAGTCCGCCCGGTAGACCGTCATCCCGTTGTACGGCTCGGCGCCCCAGGTCTGGGAGCGCAGATCCAGGGCCAGGGCCTGCGTGTCGGTCATGACCATGGTCGAGCGGCGCACCACCCAGCGCTGGACCGGCACCTCCTCCCACCACCGGGGGATCACCGAGTCCAGGATCCGCCCGTAGACCACCCCGCCGTAGACGTTCTTGGATCCCGGGAACGGACCCCGCTCCACCATGACCACCGACCGGCCGGCCCGGGCCAGGGCCAGCGCCGCCGCCGACCCGGCCGGACCGGCGCCGACCACCACCGCGTCGAACTCGGCCGTGCTCATCCGGCCACCTCCTCCAGTTCGGCGGGGATGTCCACCCCGAGCCGGCGGGCCAGCTCGAACAGCAGCGCCGCCGCGTCGGTCACCAGCCCCAGGTCGGCCAGCGCGGTCATGGGGCAGGACGGGTCGACGTTGACGCTTACCACGTGGCGGGGCGCTCCCAGACCGCCCACGTGCTGGCTGGCCCCCGACACCCCGAACGCCACGTACAGGTCCGGGTCGACGGTCACCCCGGTGGTGCCGATCTGGCGGTCGTAGCCCATCCAGCCGGCGTCGGTGACGACCCGGGTGGCGCCGGCGCTGGCCCCCACAGCGGCGGCCACCGCCGCCATCAGCGAGAACATCGCCCGGGCCTGCGGCTCGGGGGTGGCCGGCCCGACCAGGCCGGCGCCGCCCCCCAGCACCCGGGCGGCCTCGGCCAGGTCCATGGTCGCCGGGTCCGGCTCCACCAGGTCCACCACCTCCGGGTCACCGGCCGCCTCCTCGCCGGGCCCCGCCCCCCGCCCGCCGGGGCCGTCGGGGTCCAGGCCGGCGATCTGCGGCGGGGCGGCCGCCGGCTCGGGGCTGCGGGCCCCCGGCCAGAGGGTGGCGACGGCCGGCGCGCCGGTCGACACCGGCACCACCACCCGCCCGTCGGCACGCAGCAGCTCGGCGTGGGGGCGGCCGTCGATGACCGAGCAGGACACCGCCCCGGCCAGCAACGGCCGGCCCATGCGGCCGGCCAGCCGGGCGGCCAGGTCCCGCCCGTCGGGGGAGGCGGGCAGCACGACCAGGCGGCGGGCGTCCAGCGGGCCCGCCAGCCGGGCGGCCAGGGCGTGGGGTCCGGTGCCGGTCTCCGCCCGCCACACCCGACGGGCGCTGGGCAGCCCGGAGACGGCCTCGGCGGTGCCGGTACCGACCAGCACCGCCTCGCCGCCCGCCTCGGTGACCGCCTCGTCGGCGCCGGCGGGGACCCGCCCGGCGCGCGCCACCACCACCGCCACCATGTCCCCGGGCCCGGTCACAGCCCCACCGCCACCCGGTGACCCTCCACCACCGCGGCGTGGGCCCGGCGGGGGGCCAGGCAGTCGCCGATCCGGTGCACCGGCACCGGCCCGGCCGACAGCTGCGGCCACAGCTCGTCCTCTGGTTGTTGATGGGTCACGCTGACCACCCAGTCGCACTCCCTGTCGCGATCGGTCCCCGTGGGGTGGTGCTGCAGCTTGAGCAGCAGCCCTTTTTCCGTGGCCTCGGCGCCCATGGCGACCAGGTCGGTGGCCTGGCGGATGCCCTTGGCCGCCGCCCGCACGTTCCACGTCTCGAGGTCCAGGGTCACGCCCAGGTCCTGGCCCACCACCATCCCGTTGGTGACGATCTCCACCTCGCAGCCCCGGTCGGCCAGCAGCTCGGCCACCGACGTGGCCTGGTGGAACCCCAGCTCGTCGACCACCACCACCCGCCCGGCCGGCTCCGCCCGGCCCTCCAGCACGTCGCGCACGTCCACGATGGCGGAGTGGTCCCCGGCCCACCACGGGCGGCTGGGCCGGGCGCCGGTCGCCAGCACCACCACGTCCGGCTGCAGGGCCAGCACCGAGGCGGCGTCGGCCGGGCAGCCGGTCCTCACGTCCACACCCAGGCGGCCGGCGGCCGCCACCAGGTTGCGGGTGATGTCGAGCAGCTCCGCCCGGCTGGGGACACTGGCCGCCGCCGGGATCTGCCCGCCGAGCCGGGGCTGGCGCTCGAGCAGGGTCACCCGGTGCCCCCGCTCGGCGGCGGTCACCGCGGCCTGCAGGCCGGCCGGGCCGCCCCCCACCACGACCACCCGGCGTCCGGGCCGGCGGGGAGGCGCCAGTCGCACCGACTCCCGCCCGGTCCGGGGGTTCTCGATGCAGCCCAGCCACCGGTTCAGCCCCATCCGCCCGACGCACTCCTGGTTGCAGGACAGGCAGGTGCGGATATCGGTGGAGTGGCCGGAGCGGGCCTTGGCCGCGAAGTCGGCGTCGGCGATCTGGCCCCGGACCACGCCGATCAGGTCGCAGTGGCCGGCGTCGAGCGCCCGGTCAGCCTGGAGCGGATCCTTGAAGCGGCCCACCCCCACGACCGGCAGCCGGACCGCCTGGCGGATGGCGCTCGGGATGAACATGGCGTACCCGGGCGGGATCTGCATGCTGGCCTCGATCATGTAGAGGGTGGCGGTGGCCACCCCGATCGAGGTGTTGATGTAGTCGACGCGGCCGCTGGCCTCGACCAGGCGGGCCACCTCGACCGCCTCGGCGATGGTGGTGCCCCGCTCGATCAGCTCGTCGCCGCACAGGCGCACCCCGAGCACCCCGCCCGGGCCGACGGCCTCGCGGACGGCGCCGACGATCTCCAGCAGCAGGCGGGCCCGGTTCTCCAGGCTGCCGCCGTAGCGGTCGGTCCGGAGGTTGGTGGCGGGGGAGAGGAACCCCCTGACGATGGAGGAGTGCGAGCACTGCAGCTCGATCCCGTCGAAGCCGCCCAGCATGCAGTGCTCCGCCACCCGGGCGTAGCCGGCGACGATCTCGCGGATCTCGTGGTGCTCGACCGCCTTGGGCACCTCCCGGAACAGCGGGTCGGGCACCGGGCTGGGAGCCCAGACCGGCAGCCGGGTGTACATGCTGGAGGCCTGGCCGCCGTTGTGGTTGATCTGGGCCAGGATCGGCGTGTCGTGGGCGTGGACGGCGTCGGTGATGCGGCGGTAACCGGGGATCACCTCGGGATGGAAGCCGTGGATCAGCTTCTCGTACGGCCAGTCGGTCGGGTGGGTCGAGTGCTCCTCGGTGATGATCAGCCCGGCCCCGCCGGCCGCCCGGGCCGCGTAGTAGGCGGCGTGCTGCTCGCTGGGCCGGCCGTCCTGGGTGGCGTAGTTGGTCAGATGGGCGGAGAAGACGATCCGGTTGCGGACGGTCAACGGGCCGATCTGCAGCGGCTTGAACAGGTGCCGGTAGCGGCCGCCGGCGCTCATCCGCCGGCTCCCACCCGGCCGGCCGCCGGCGCCGCCGGCCTGCCCGGCGCGGCCGGGCTGTCGGGCGCCGCCGGGCTGGCATGGGCGCCCGGGCCGGTGGCGATGCCGAGCAGCCCGAGGGCGGCCCGCCGCCCCTCCAGGACCGCTTCCAGGAGGGAACGGGGGGCCACGCAGTCCCCGGCCCGGGGGATGGCGGGGTCGGCGAGCCGGAGGTAGAGCTCCTCGTCGGGGAGGCGGTGGCCGCAGTCGACCACCACCGCCGCCGGCAGCTCGGCCGGCTCGCCGGTCCAGGCGTCCTCCACCGCCACCTGCCCGGCGCCGATGGCCCGCACCACCGAGCGCAGCCGGCGGTCGACGCCCGCTCTCTGCAGCCGGCCGTTGGCGTCGGCCAGGTCCCCGGTACGGGCCAGCTGGGTGCCGGCGACCGGGTCGGGGGACGCCAGCGTGACCTGCCGGCCCTCCAGGGCCAGCCATTCGGCCAGGTTCACCCCCACCGGGTCACCCACCGGGTCGAGCACCACCACCGGCCCGTCGGGCAGCGCCGACCGGCCGGCGAGCACCGCCAGGGCGTCCACCACGGGTGTCCCGGCCCCGGCGTAGCGGTCGGTGAACGGCCGGGACCCGGTGGCCAGCACCACCCGGCCGCCGCCGGCCAGCCGTCGGCGGACCTCGTCGGCGTCGACGTCCCGGCCGAGGGCGAAGCGCGCCCCCAGCCGGTCGGCCTCCCGGTACAGCCAGTCGGTCGCCGCCCGCAGCGTCTCCCGCCCGGGGCCCCGGGCCGCGCCGGGCAGCACCCCGCCGGCCTCGTCGCGCCGATCGGCCACCTCGACGGCCACGCCGGCCCCGGCCAGGATGCGGGCGCACTCGAGCCCGGCCGGGCCGGCCCCCACCACCAGCACGTCCGGGGCGCCCGGCCCGGCGCCGGGCCCGGCCTCGAACGGCTCCTCGGTCTCGTGCCCGGAGGCCGGATCGAGCACGCAGGAGACGATCGGGTTGCGGTTGTCGCGCACCCGGCAGGCCTGGTTGCACAGGATGCACGGCCGGACCTGGCCGTCCCGGCCGGCGGCCACCCTGGCCACCAGCGAGGCGTCGGCGATCAGCGCCCTGGTCATCTCCACCGCGTCGCAGGTGCCGTCCTCCACGGCGGCCGCGGCCATGGCCGGGTCGACCACGCTGCCCTGCAGCACCACCGGGACGGCCCCGCCGGCCGCCGCCCGCATGCGCCGGCACAGGTCCCGGTTGAAGCCGGCCGGGGTGTGGGCGTCGGGCCGGTAGGCGGTCGTCGAGTACGGGCCGGCCCGGACCACGGTCAGCAGGTCCAGGCTGGCCGCCAGCTCGGCCACCATGGCCTCGGCGTGGTCGGGGGTGACCCCGGCCCAGGGGGCCAGCTCGTCGCAGGACAGGCGCAGCGCCACCACGCCCGCCGGGCCGACCGCCCGGCGAACCGCGGCCACCACCTGGCGGGTGAACAGCAGGCGGTCGGCCCCGAAACGGTCACCCCGCTGGTTGGTGAGACCGGAGTGGAACTGGCGCAGCAGCGAGAACGCCCCGGCGTCGATCTCCACCCCGGCCAGGCCCGCCTCCATGGCCGCCTCGGCGGCGGACGCGAAGTCCGAGACCAGCACGGCGATGGCCCCCTCCTCCAGCTCCGCCGGCGGCTCCCGGGTCACCACGTCGGCCACCCGCGACGGGGCCCACATCACCTCCTGGGAGAAGGCGCTGCTGCCCTGCCCGCCGGCGTGGCCGATCCCGGCCAGAACCACCGTGCCGTGCGGGGCGCACGCCCGGGACAGCGCCTCCCAGCCGGGACCGCACGCCGACGCCAGCGGCGCTCTCTCGTAGGGCCAGTCGTTGCCGGTGACCGACGCCGTCTCGGTGACGATCAGCCCGGCCCCGCCCGCCGCCCGGCGGGCGTAGTAGGCCACGTGGCGGGCGCTCAGAGCCCGGCCGTCGCCCAGGTTGGTCTCGTGAGGTCCGAACACCACCCGCGAGGGGGCGGTCACGGAGCCGACCGGGAAGGGGTCGGTCAGCCCCGGGCTCACTGCGGGAGGAGGCGCACGGGCGGCGGGGCGCTGTCCAGGACGTTCAGTGCGTCGATCAACCGCCGGAGCCGGGCGTAGGAGAACCGGTCGAAGCGCAGCGCCACCCGGGGCAGCTCCGGGAAGTCGTCGCTGCGGCGTTCGGCCGGCAGGGGGCCGTCGAGGATGCGGATGGTCCCGTTCATGATGTCGGCGAACTGCTCGGAAAGGTCGGCCACTTCTTCCTCGGTGGGGCGTTGCTCCAGGCGCAGGACCAGAGTCTCGCCCACCCACCGGAGGGAGTGGTAATTGCGGTAGAAGCTCAGGACCTCGGTGGCGGCGTCCTCCACCGTCTCGGCCACCCGGAACAGGGCCCGGTCGCCGGGGCTGATCAGCCCCCTCGATTCCACCTCGCTCTCCAGGAAGCGGTCCCAGCCCTTCCAGTAGCTGTAGCCCGGCACCTCGAGCAGCACGACGGGGGCCGGCTCCGCCTTGCCGGTCTGGATGAGGGTGAGCAGCTCGAACGCCTCGTCCAAGGTGCCGAAGCCGCCGGGCAGCACGGCATAGGCGAAGGACTCCTTGATGAGCAGCAGCTTGCGGGTGAAGAAGTACTTCATCGAGACGAGCTTGGGGTTGTCCCGGATGAACTGGTTGGCCTCCTGCTCGAAGGGGAGGCGGATGTTGATACCGAAGGCCCGGTCGGGGCCCGCGCCCTCCAGGCCGGCGGCCATGATGCCCGGCCCGGCTCCGGTCATGGTCGACCAGCCGTGGCCGGCGAGGAGCCGGGCCAGCTCGCGGGCCTGGGAGTAGAGCGGGTCGGAGGGAAGGGTGCGGGCCGACCCGAACATGGTGATCTTGCGGATGCGGCGGTAGGGGGCGAACATGGCGAACGCCTCGGCCATCTCCTTGAGCGCGGCGTTGGTGATCTTCAGGTCCAGCCGGTCGGTGTCGTTGGCGGCCATGCGCAGGACCGTCTCGAGGATCTCGAGAAGCTGGTCCCGGTTCGCCCGGGCGCCGATGGAGTCGAGGAGCTGGTTCAGCTGATCCTGATCCGCCACCACCGCTAGCTCGGCACCGCGTCGCGGTCCACCAGCCACACCACCTGGTCGGCGGTCACCCGGGCGGCGGGCAGGTCGGCCCCGTCCATGACGGCCTTGAGGGCG
Organism: Actinomycetes bacterium; assembly: GCA_021827225.1. The sequence goes on from JAKAXG010000019.1 coordinate 7,046, forward strand.
TCCCGCTTGCCCGACCCCGACACCGTGAACAAGACCAGGCGCGACCGGGCAATTCCGGAAAAAGTGAGGGTCATCCTGGGGTGCACGTTCCGACCGGACGGATCCTCGTTGCGGGCGACGAGCTGACCCGGGTCCGCGTCGAGGGCCGACGAACCGGGAAAGAGCGAGGCGGTGTGACCGTCGGGACCCATCCCCAGGTGGATGACGTCCAGCTTGCCCACCTCACCCAGCCGCAGCTGGTAGGCGTCGGGGCCCTCGTCGCAGTTCATGGGGTACACGGCGTTGGCGGCGCCGACCTTCTCCAGGAGGGCCTGGCGGCCGAGGAGCTGGTTGGAGTCGGGGTGGTCGGCGGGCACGCAGCGCTCGTCGCCCCAGTACACGTTGACCGACAGCCAGTCGATGACGTCGGTGCTCTCGGCGGCGAGGCGCTCGTAGCACGGGCGGGCGGTGCTACCACCCGAAAGAGCGAAGCTGAACAGATCGTCGGGTCGCGACTGGTAGGCCGATATCACCCGGTCCGCGAAGGCGCCGGGCAGGTCGTCCACGACGATCAACTCTCCGTTCACGGGTCTGCAGACTAGGCGGCTCCGCGAGGAGGCCTAGTCAGAAAGCGCGGTGGCCGACGACAGCGCCCGTTCCCACACCAGGTCCGGCCGGAGATGGGTGAGGGCGGTGGCCAGCGAGGTGGCCAGCGGGTCCTCGGGCAGGGTGGCGGTCATGCGGAGGGTGGCGCCGTCGGGCAGGACGGCCTCGGCCGCCACCAGGCGCTGACCTTCCACCCGCTCGACGCTGAAGGTGGCCTCGCCCTCGTCGGACCGGCAGGTCAGCCGCAGGGACACGTGGCGGGCGTCGCTGAGCGAGATCCGCCGGGGGGCCAGCCCCGTCTGGGCGGTGATCCAGCCGCCCAGCAGCCGCCGGGGCCCGACCTTGCCGGCGATGTCCGCCGACTCCACGGCCTCCAGCCAGCGCCGGCTGGCCGCCGGCTCGAACAGCCCGGCCAGCAGCTCCCGCCAGGGCGCCAGCCGGCTCCAGGACAGGTCGACCAGCGTCCGGCGGCGGGCCAGCTGGAGCAGGCTCCGCAGCTGCCCGGGGTCGGGGGCGTCGCGGCTGTCGATCAGGACGGCGGTGGCCACCGAGAGCAGCGGGTCAGACGGCTGGGGGATCGAGTTGACGTACCACACCGCCACCGGGAGGTCGGAGAGGGTGAGGGCGTCGACCAGCGAGTCCAGGTGGTGGGCCGCCTGGCCGCCCACCTCGAGGACGATCTCCTCGAAGGTGGTCCGGTGGTTCCCGGAGTCGAGGGCGTAGAGGGTGGTACGGGCCCCGAGGGAGGCGACGTGGTCGGGTTCGGGCCGGACGAGCACGATGCGCGACGGGTGGTGGCCGGCGAGGACGCGCAGCGCCGCCGACGCGCCGCGGGCGTCGTCCTCGGTGTGGGCCACCCCCACCAGGGTCATGACGGCGGTGCGGGCCGAGGACACCGGTCCGTCGGAACGGTCCTGCAGCTCGCCCAGGGCGGCGACCACGTCGGAGAGGTGGATCCCCTCCGCCGACCAGCTGTCGAGGGCTACGGGGTCCGCCACTGCCGGCCGTCCTTCTCGATGAGCTGATCGGCCGGGCGGGGGCCCCACGTGCCGGCGGCGTAGCCGGCCAGCGGGACGGCCCGCCCCTGCCAGGCGTCGAGGATGGGGTCGACGATCTGCCAGGCCTGGTCCACCTCGTCGCTGCGGATGAACAGGGTCGGGTCGCCGACCATGGCGTCGAGGAGCAGGCGTTCGTACGCCTCCGGCGGGTCCTCCATGAACGCCGACCCGTAGGACATGTCCATGAGCACGTCTCTCACGTTGAACGCCTGGCCGGGCACCTTGGCGCCGAAGCGGAGGGCGACGCCCTCGTCGGGCTGGATGCGCAGCACCAGGGCGTTCGGCCGCAGGTCCCGGCTCTCGGCCTGCCCGAAGGCCAGGTGGGGTACGTCCTGGAACTGCAGGGCCACCTCGGTGGCCCGCTTGGGGAGACGCTTGCCGGTGCGGATGTAGATGGGCACGCCGGCCCAGCGCCAGTTGTCCACCATCAGCTTCATGGCCACATAGGTCTCGGTCTGGCTGTTCGGGTCGACGTCGGGCTCCTGGCGGTAGGCGGGGACGGCCCGGCCCTCGCTCCAGCCGCTGTCGTACTGGCCGCGCACCACGTTGGTGCGCACGTCGTCGGGGGTGGGGATGACCACCGACCGCAGCGCCTTGACCTTCTCGTCGCGGATGCCCTGGGCGTCGATGGTCCCGGGCGGCTCCATGAGCGTGAGCGAGAGCACCTGCATCATGTGGTTCTGCACGATGTCGCGCAGGGCCCCGGCCGTCTCGTAGAAGCCACCGCGCTTCTCCACCCCGAGGGCCTCGGCCACCGTGATCTGTACGTGGTCGATGTAGCTGCGGTTCCACAGCGGTTCGAAGATGGCGTTGGCGAAGCGCAGGGCCAGGACGTTCTGGACGGTCTCCTTACCCAGGTAGTGGTCGATGCGGTAGATCTGCTCCTCGCTGAAGGTGCGGTGCAGACCGGCGTCGAGCTCCCGGGCGCTGTCCAGGTCCCGCCCGAAGGGCTTCTCGATGACCAGCCGGACCGCCGCCTCCCGATGCGGTGGCCGGTTCAGCCCGGCGGCCCCGAGGCCGTCGGCCACCTGCTCGAACACCGCCGGGATGGTCGCCAGGTAGTAGGTGCGGTTCCCGAACGAGCCGATCTCCTCCTCGACCTCGCCGATGACCTTGGCCAGGGTGGTGAAGGTCGACTGGTCGCCGTACTCGCCGGTGACGTAGCGGCTGTGCTTCACCACCTCCGCCCAGGCCGAGGAGGCGTCGGGGACGGCGTTGGTCATGAGCTGGCGGAACCCGTCGTCGGACAGCTCGGTGCGGGCCACGCCCACCACCGCGAAGGACTGGGGTAGCAGGCGTCTGCGGCACAGCTGCTGCAGCGCCGGCAGAAGCTTGCGGGCGGTCAGGTCACCCGAGGCGCCGACCACGATCAACACCCCCGGGGGGGCCCGCCGGGTTGTGTCTATACCTTCCGCCAGGGAGTTGACAGGAAGGTCGGGGGTCAAATCGATTCCCCTCCAGTGATCGAGTTGGCCTTGTCGGTCAGGGACTGGATGAGCTCGTCCCAGCTCTTCACGAACGAGGCCACCCCCTCCTGCTCGAGCACCCGGGACACGTCGGCCATGTCGACGCCGGCGTCGGGCAGCTCCTCCTCCAGGAGGTGGTGGGCGCCGTCGAGGTCGCTGTCCACGGTGCGGGCCACCGTCCCGTGGTCGAGGAAGGCGTCGACGGTGGCGTCGGGCATGGTGTTGACGGTGTGGGGGCCGACCAGGTTGTCCACGTAGAGAAGGTCCGGGTAGGCCGGGTTCTTGGTGGACGTGGACGCCCACAGCGGCCGCTGCGGGTGGGCGCCCTGGTCGGCCAGTGCCTGCCACCTCGGCCCGGAGAAGGCGGAGCCGAACAGCTCGTAGGCCAGCTTGGCCTGGGCCACGGCGGCCCGCCCGGACAGGCGGGGGTCGGCCCCCGCCTTGTCCAGCCGGCGGTCCACCTCGGTGTCCACCCGGCTGACGAAGAACGACGCCACGCTGTGCACCGACCCGAGGTCGCCGCCGGCCGCGGCCAGGGCCTCCAGCCCGCTGAGGTAGGCCTCGATGACCTCCTGGTAGCGGGGCAGGCTGAATATGAGGGTCACGTTGATGTTGCGTCCCTCGGAGATCATCTTCTGCACGGCCGGGACCCCTTCGGCGGTGGCGGGGATCTTGACCATGAGGTTGGGCAGGGCGATCCGCTCGTGCAGGTTGCGGGCCGCCTCGATGGTCTCGTCGGTGCGGCTGGCCAGGTTGGGCGCCACCTCCAGCGAGACGAACCCGTCGACGCCGCCGCTGGCGTCGTGCACCGGCCGCAGGATGGTGCACGCCTCCTTCACGTCGGCGACCGCCATGTCCCAGAAGGCGGCGTCCACCGAGTCGCGGCCGAGCACCTCACGGAACTGCTCGTCGTAGGCGTCGGAGCCGGTCATGGCCTTCTGGAAGATGGTGGGGTTGGAGGTCACCCCCCGGATGCCCCGCTCCACGAGCTTGCGGAGGCCGCCCTGGCGCAGGCTGGGTCGGTTCAGGTTGTCGATCCAGGGGCTCTGGCCCTGTTCGGCGCAGAGTGCTTGCAGGTTGGTCACGGCGCGTCCTCCTAGTCCTCGTCGTCTTCGTCGTCGTACATGTCGGCCAGTCCCTCCAGCGCGTCGAGCAGGGTGGCGGCCCGGGCGGCCACGTGCTCGGCGGTGAAGCCGAACGACTCGAGCACCTCCGCTCCGGGGCCCGACGCGCCGAAGTGGTCGATCGACACGGAGTCGTCGGCCCAGCGGGCCCAACCGAAGGAGGTGGCCGCCTCGACCGCCAGGATCGGGGCGTCGGCGCCCAGCACCGAGTCCTGGTAGTCGTCGTCCTGCTCCTCGAACAGCTCCCAGCTGGGCATCGACACCACCCGGGCGGCGATGCCGCGCTCGTCGAGCAGCTTCGCCGCCTCGACGCACAGCGACACCTCCGACCCGGTGCCGATCAGCACCACATCAGGTTCGTCGTCGGTCTCGGTGAGCACGTAGGCGCCCCGCTCGAGGTTGTGGCCGAGCTCGGCCGTGCCCTCGAGCACCGGCAGGTTCTGGCGGCTGAGGATGAGGGCGGTGGGCCCGTCGTGCTCGATGGCCACCCGCAGGGCGTGGGCGGACTCGTTGGCGTCCGCCGGACGGATGACCCGCAGCCCCGGGATGGCCCGCACCGCGGCCAGCTGCTCGACCGGCTGGTGGGTCGGGCCGTCCTGGCCCAGGCCCACCGAGTCGTGGGTCCACGAATAGATGACCTTGGCCTCCGACAGGGCGGCCAGGCGGACGGCGCCGCGCATGTAGTCGCTGAACACGAAGAACGTCCCGCCGACGGGGAGCACCCCGCCGTGCAGGTTGAGGCCGTTCATCACCGCCCCCATGGCGTGCTCGCGCACGCCGAAGGCGATGGCCCGGCCCTCCGGGTGCTCGTAGCTCTGCAGGGGCTCGTCGTCGAGCTTGGTGCCGGTGTTGCCGGTCAGGTCGGCGCCGCCGGCCACCAGGCCGGGGACGTCCTCGATCACCGCGTTGAGCGCGGTCTTGAGGGAGTTGCGGGTGGCGACCGACTCGCCCGGCTTCCAAACCGGCAGCTTCTCCTGCCAGCCGGGCTTGCCCCGATCCTCCCAGGCGGCGTCCCACGCTTCCCGGTCACCGGTCCAACCCTGGAGCCGGGACTCCCAGTCGGCCCGCCGCGACCGACCCCGCTCGCCGGCTGCCCGGTACATGTCCAGCACCTCCGGCGGTACCCAGAAGTCCTGGTCGGGGGGCAGGCCGAGGACCTCCTTGGTGGCGCGCACCTCGTCGGCCCCGAACGGGGAGCCGTGGGCCTTGGGGCTGTCGGTCATGTTGGGCGACGGGTAGCCGATGTGGCTGCGCAGCACCAGGAAGCTCGGTCGCTCCTCCTCGGCCATGGCCCGGCGGAGCCCCGCCTCCAGGGCGTCGGTGTCGTTGGCCACCTCCCCCAGGTGCTCGACGTGCCAGCCGTAGCTCTCGAACCGCTTCCCGGCGTCGTCACCGAGGGCGATCTCGGTGGGCCCGTCGATGGTGATGTGGTTGTCGTCGTAGACGTAGATGAGCCGGCCCAGCTTCAGGTGGCCGGCCAGGGAGGCGGCCTCGTGGCTGATGCCCTCCATGAGGTCCCCGTCGCTGCAGATGACGAAGGTGTGGTGGTCCACCAGGTCGGGGCTGAAGCGGGCCCGGAGCATGCGCTCGGCCAGGCCGAGACCCACCCCGTTGGCCACACCCTGGCCGAGCGGGCCGGTGGTCACCTCGATGCCGGGCAGGTGGTGCACCTCGGGATGGCCGGGGGTCCGGCTGTGGAGCTGGCGGAACTGCTCGAGGTCCTCCAGCTCGAGGCCGTAGCCGGTCAGGTACAGCATCGAGTACAGCAGGATGCAGGCGTGGCCGCAGGAGAGGACGAAGCGGTCCCGGTCCGGCCAGTGCGGATCCGACGGGTCGTAGTTCATGATCCGGGTCCACAGGACGTGGGCCAGCGGCGCCAGCGCCATGGCCGTGCCGGGGTGCCCGGAGTCGGCCTTCTGCGGGGCGTCCATGGCCAGACCCCGGATGACGTTGATACCGAGTTGCTCGAGGTCGCGCTCCGTCATGCGGCCAACCCTACCCATGCCGGCGGGGCTCACCGGACTAGGGCCGCTACCGCGCTCAGGCCGGGGGCAGGAGGGTGAGGGGCACGACGGTGGTGGGGCCGTCGGGGAGGAGGCGGCAGTGCGCCTCGATGGTGCCGTAGGACTTGAACTCCAGCTCGCCGCGCACCAGGCGGTAGGTGAACTTGCCCGGCTCCACGGTGAACGGCGACACGTTGCGGGCCACCTGCTCTCCGGACTCGTCGCGGAAGATCACCTCGAGGACACCCTGGCCGTCCTCGCCCGGCCGGCACCGGACCAGCACGATCAGGTGCGGGGTGACCGCCACGGGCGGCTCGGACGGCGCGGGCAGGGAGAACATCACCCCGAGCAGGTCGATGCGGGTGGAGGGACCCGGCACCGGGCGCAGGTCGATGTTCTCGGCGAAGAGGGCGGAGAGGATGTCCATGGGGGAGTGCAGGCTACCGCCGGGGACCGGCGGGGCGCCCTAGGCGGCCTGCGGCTCCCGGCGGGCGCCGGCGGCCAGCCTCGGTTCCAGGTGGCGGACGGTGAGCCACTTCAACTTTCCGGCCAGGGCCACGAACCACCAGCCGGGGTCGATCTCCCGCTTGGCGAACGACAGCCGGGCCGACGTCGGGGCGGCGTGGTGGTTGCTGTGCAGGCCCTCCCCGGCGGTCAGCCAGGCCAGCCACTGGCTGTTGGTGGCAGCCCCGCTGAACACCCGCCGGCCGTAGGTGTGGCCGACGGCGTTGACCGCCGAGTTGAGACCCAGGTAGGTGACCGTGTGGGTGGCGGCGGCGATGGCGGTCATCTCCCAGTTCTCGCCGAAGATGAAGAACAGGGCCACCACCCCCACACCGAGGCCGAGCAGGGCGTGGTCGAACAGGACCTTGTCCCACCGGTCGGGGGGCAGGTCCTTGGCGTACTTGTCCACCGTCACGCCGTCGCGGGCCGCCTTGCGGTAGAGGGCCACGTTGGCCAGCTGCACCTTCCAGAACCCGTCGATCAGCGGCGAGTGGGGGTCGCCCTCCACGTCGGTGAAGGCGTGGTGCCGGCGGTGCACCCCGACCCACTGGCGGGGCCGGATCCCGGTGGTGAACCAGGTGACCAACCGGCAGGCGAAGCGCAGCCCGGGGGACATGGTGATCGCCTTGTGGGAGAGGGTGCGGTGGAGGAACACGGTCGTGAGAAGGATGGCCACCTGGCAGGTGGCCAGGCCCACGACCACGGCGACGACGATGCCGGTCATTGACGAACAAGGTACCCGGTCCCCCGGGCCCCAAGCACACCTCCCGCCGGCGTGGTAAGCCCGTCGGGTGAGCCGTTATCTGCCGGTGTTCCCGCTGGGCGACCCACTGCTACCAACCCAGATCCTGCCGCTGCACATCTTCGAGGACCGCTACCGGGTCCTCATGGAGACCCTCACCGACTTCGGGGCGACAGCCGAGATGGGGGTGGTGATGATCGAGCGGGGCAGCGAGGTGGGCGGCGGCGACGTGCGGGTCCCCGCCGGCACGGTGGCCCACCTGATCGAGTCGGAGCGCCTGGTGGACGGCCGCTGGGTGGCCATCTTCGCCGGCAGCCACCGCTTCCGGGTGCAGCGCTGGCTGCCCGACGACCCCTACCCGCAGGCGGAGGTGGACGAGCAGGCCGACGAGCAGTGGGACCCGGCCGACGCAGGGCTACTGGCGGACGCCGAAGCGGAGGTCCGCCGGGCCCTCGGTCTGGTGTCGGAGCTCGGCGACGGCAGCGTCAACCCGGCGTTCACCCTCAGCCCCGACCCGGTCATGCGGGCGTGGGAGCTGTGCGTGCGGGCCCCGGTGGGGGCGCTCGACCACCAGCGCCTTCTGGAGGCCCCGACCCGCTCGGAGCGCCTGGAGCTGCTGGTCCGCCAGGTAGCCGACGTTTCCCGATTGCTTGCGTTCCGGCTGCGCGGGCGATAAGGATCGTCGGTTTGTGAGCAAACAGGACGACAAGGGGCTGGGCTCCCACTTCAACGAGTTGCTCGGGCTGGTGGTCGCCTACGCCAAACAGGAGACCGTCGTCCCGCTCAAGAGCCTGGGCCGATTCGTCGCCTTCGGCACCGCCGGGGCCCTGCTCCTCGCCACCGGAGGGGCGATGCTCACCCTGGCCGCGGTGCGGGTCATCCAGACCGAGAGCCGCCCCCACCTCACCGGCAACCTGACCTGGGTGCCCTACCTCGGGGGTGTCCTGGTTGCCGCCGTCGGGGTCGTGTGGGCCGTCACCCGGATCGGCAAGGGAACGAGATGAGCCCCAAGCGGCCCGCCATCCGCCCGACCACCCCCAAGGGCCTGGCGCCCGGGCAGCGGGTGGAGATCGGCGACATCCGGGCCAAGCTCGAGGAGATACGCGGGGACACCGACCAGACCGCCGCCAAGGCCAAGCCCTACGCGGTGATGGCAGCCGTCGGCGGCGCGGTGGTGCTGGTGGGGGTGGCGTTCCTGCTGGGCCGGCGCCGGGGCCGGCGCAAGTCCACCTGGGTGGAGATCCGCCGGCTGTGACCAAGGACGCCAAGAAGGGCAGGGACACTGCCGCCGGCCCGGCCCAGCGCCTCGTGCGGGCGGCCATGCGCCAGGGCTGGCGCCGGGGGGTGGTGGGCGGCAGCCCGGCCTGGACGGCGTTCGGCGGCCTGGCCCTGCTCGGCTACCTGACCGGCCGGGCCCTGCGCCGGGAGGCCGACGTGGTCTTCTCGGAGGAGCTGTTCCCGGGGGAGTCCATCCGCATCACCCACGAGGCCGGGTCCTGATCCCCAGCCCCGCGGGCACCGGCGCCGGCGCTTGATCCACAATTGGGAAAGTGAAGATTCTGCTCCGCAACCCCCGCCGGGAGTTGGAGATGTCCGGACCTCTCGCCGTGTCGGCCCTTCTCGGCCGGCTGGAGATCAACCGCGAGTCGGTCCTGGTCATCGTCGACGGTTCCCTCGTCACCGGCGACGCCCGCATACCGGAATCGGCGACGGTGGAGATCCGGCCGGTGATCTCAGGGGGTGCCCTGTGAAGTGCCGGGTCTGCCGGGAACCGGCGGTCATCGACATCCGCCGGCACAACGCCGGTTTCTGCCACCCCTGCTTCGTCAAGCACTGCACCGACCAGGTGGAGCGGGCCGTCGAGGCGTACCGGATGTTC
>JAKAXG010000648.1 GCA_021827225.1 Actinomycetes bacterium
ATCTCTCCTCGCTGCTCAGGATGAGCTCCGCCATGGTGGCGGTGAAGTGCTCCAGGGCGGCGGTCACCGCCAGGTTGGTGATGGGCGGCGCCACCCGTTCCCGGAACTCGAGGACCTTCCTGGTCATGCGCTCGATCCGCTGGGTGTGGTAGCCCAGCTCGTCCAGCCGGGCGTTGAACGCCCGGTGCTCGCGCCCGTGCATGGCCTCCTGGCCGATGAACCCGGCCACCTGGCGCTTCAGCTCAGGGTCGGTGATCCGGTCGCGGTAGTGGCGGACGGAGCGCACGAAGTAGTCCTCACCGTCGGGGAACAGGCCCGACAGGGCAGCGGCGTAGTGGCTGCTGACCAGGTCGCCGTCAGCCGCGAAATGCCGGGGTACCCCGGCGAAGGACGCCTCGAGGGACACCCGACGGGTCGGGACCCTGCGTTCGGTCGACCGGTTCGAATCCACCATGTGTGTCCTCCTCGGACCAATCCCTGATAAGGGCCGAATCGCCTGATGCGGTACCGATCAGTTATAGAGGATTTGAGATAATCGTTCAAGTCCTCAAATATGTTAGGGTGCAGACCGTGGTGGTCGAGGCTGACGGGGGAGGCGGGCCGGGCAGCGGAGCCGGCTCGAAGGGAGAGCAGACCCGCCGGGCCGTGCTGGAGGCGGCCATCACCCGTTTCGGCCGGGATGGCTTCCGGGCCACCTCGGTGGCCGATGTGGCCCGAGACGCCGGTGTGGGGGGAACCGTCCCCTACGCCTACTTCCCCAACAAGGAGGCGCTGTTCCTGGCCGCGGTCGACGAGGACGCGGCCCGCCTGATCGACCAGGCGGTACCCCGGGCCCTGGCGGAGCCGGTCCCGGGGTGGCCCCAGGAGCTGATCCGCGCCGCGGTGGAGGCCCTCGACGAGCGCCCGCTGGCCCGCCGGATCCTCGGCGGCCTGGAGCCCGAGGTGACGGCGCGGGTCCTGGAGATCCCGGCCCTGGAGGAGCTGCGCAAGAGCGCGGCCGAGCGCCTGTGCGCCGATCAGGCCGCCGGCCAGGCCCGCCCCGACATGGACCCGGTGGCCACCGCCGGAGGCGTGGTGACGATCATGCTGTCGCTGCTCATGTCGGTCGTGCAGGTCGGCGCCGGGGTGGCGGCGGTGTACGGCGACGGGGTGGCCGCCGTGCTGGAGGCGGCCACGGCGGCGGCGCCCCCCGGACGGCCACCCGCGCCGGCCGGTGGGCTCGCCGACCCGGGAGTAGCGCAGGGGCGGTAACCTTGGAGAGAGGCTGCGGTTGAGCACGCAGGCGCAGTCCGGACGGCCGCCCTGATCCCCGGTTGGCGATCGCTCAGAAGAGGTGGAACGCACCATGCCCACCCAGACCCGCATTCCGCCCGCTGGCCGGCAGGCAGCCATGGCGCCCGTCGCTCCCCCGCCTGATGCCAGCCTCCAGGAGATGCTGGACCTGGTGGTGGCTCTGGCGGTGAGCAGCCTGCCGCCCGCGACGGAAGCCAGCGTCTCGCTGGTCTGCGGCCGAGACGGCTCGGTGCGGACCGTGGCGGCCACCTCTGCCGTCGCCCGTGACCTCGATGCCGTCCAGTACCAGGACCGGTCCGGACCCATCCGCGACGCCATCGAGAGCGCACGCGACATCCGGGCCGTGCTGCCCAGGGACCGCTGGCCGGAGCTTTCGGCGGTGGCCGCCGCCCTCGGGTTCCACTCCGTCTGGTCGCTGCCCCTCACCCGCAGCGGGTCCACTACGGGGACCATCACGGTCTACGCCAGGGACGGAGAGCCCTGGAGCGACGCCCGGTCCGCCACCACCCGGGTGGTGGCCGCCCTGGCCGCTCTGGAACTGGCCAACGCCGCCACCGCCGCCCATCTGGCCCACGGCAACGCCACCCTCCATGAAGCGCTCGAGACCCGCACGGTCATCGGTCAGGCGCAGGGGATCCTGATGGCGCGGGAGGGCATCGGCGCAGCCGAGGCGTTCGACATCCTGCGGCGGGCTTCCCAGCGGACCAACCGCAAGCTCCGGGAGATCGCCGCCGAGATGGTGGCCGGCACCGGTCCCTCCACCCGGGACGACCGGTGACCACCACCCCGGGGACGGCGGACGGCGGGCCGGGCGGGACCGACCGCCGGACCGACGAGTGGTGGGCGAGGCGGAGAGGGGAACTGGCGCAGGTCTGGGCCGAGGCCCGTATCCGCCGCTCGCAGATCCTGCGGGAACGGGCCACCCTGCGCGCCCAGATGCAGCGGCGCCGGGCATCGCGTCCGGGATCCCACGGCCGGGCCGCCGCGGCCCTCCTGGAGGCGGCGCTGGGCGTGAGCGGCCTGAGTTTCAACCAGCTGTGGCTGGACTACGTCGCCCTGGGAGGAAGCGCCACCTCGGACGAACTCCGTTCCATGCTCGACGGTACCGCCAGGATGGGTCGGTCGGAACACGACCTCATCGCCGTGGCGCTCAACGAGAGGCTGGAGGACGGCGGTTTCGGCCGGCCGGTGGCCTACTGGGACGGAAGCCGCTGAGACGCCTCGCCCGGGCGGCGGAAGGAGCCATCGGCGATGGAGGTGAACCAGACCGAGGCGGCCCGTTCCCGGGCTGCCATCCGGCGTTCGGCGACGGCCCGGTCGGCAGCCCCGACCGAAAGCGGGTGGCCGTCCGATCCGGCCAGGGATTCGTGCACGGCGGCCAGCTGCTCCAGGGTGAGCGCGATCCGCGCGGCTTCCACGGCCAGCCTCCGGGCCAGCTCCCGGCCCATCGCCTGGTTCGCTTCGTGACGCTCGTGGCTGGACAGCCGGTCCGGTCTCAAGCGGCCCCCTGTTCCTCGCTGATGAGGATGATGGCTCCCTCAACCGACCGCTCCGCCCCCCTCAGGGGAGCGACGCGGACCCGGCACCGGATAGGCGAGCCCCGCCTGGACACCGCCTCGACGACCAGCCGCTCGTCGGCGCTCTCCCCCGACAGGCACGCCCGGATGGGCGGCCCCAGCCGGTCCACCGGGAACCCGATGTCGAGGCCCAGGATGTTGTGGCCCTCCACCTCCTCGGCCCGCAGCCCCCACATCTCGAACGACAGGCCGTTCCACACCCGCACCTGCATGCTGCGATCGACCACCGCGACCGAGGCGTCGAGGGTTCCGAGCACCGACTCGATGTAGGCGTTGATCTGGTTCACCTCGGCGGTGCGGTCGCGCAACTCGTCGTTGATGGCCTGGAGCTCCTCGTTGGTCGACGACAGCTCCTCGTTCATCGTCTCGAGCTCCTCATTGGTGGACTGCAGCTCCTCGTTGGTCGTCTCGAGCTCCTCGTTGGCCGACTGCAGCTCCTCGTAGGCCACCTCGAGGTCCCGGTGGGTGTGCTCGAGCTCCTGTTGGAGCTGGCGGTGCCGGGTCACGTCC
>JAKAXG010000649.1 GCA_021827225.1 Actinomycetes bacterium
GGTCAGCGGGACCAGGGTCACCACCACCCACCATCGGACGTCGAACACCGGGTGCACCCCGCCGGCGTGGATGACCGCGGCTATCGGGAACACGATGGCTGCTGCCAGGAGCCCCTGGATCACTCCTGACACCACCTTGGCCACAGCCACCAGCCACACAGGGCAGGGGGCCTGCACCCGGTCCTCGATCTCCCTGGTGAAGCCGAACTCCTGCGCCAGTGTCAGGGCCACGGACTGGACTCCCTGGAACATCACGGAGATGCCGACCACGCCCGGCACCAGAACCGTGGCGAACGACGCCGCGCCCCGGCCTCCTCCGACGGACTGGCCGATCTCGGGGAACACGTAGAGGAAGACGAATACGAGCAGGAAGGGCTGGATCAGGGTGCGCAGCACGAACTCCACGACGTTCTTGCGCAGCACCGCCAGGTCCCGCAGGAGCAGGGCCCCGAAGGCCACCCGGCTGGCGGTGGCGGCCGAGCGGAGGGGCCGGGTCGAGATCCCGGTGGCGGTGGCCATCAGTCCCTCAGGTCCTTTCCGGTCAGGTTGATGAAGACGGTCTCGAGGGAGGGCTCGGCCACCGACAGGTCCGCCAGCTCTATGCCGGCCGCCTCGGCCACCGCCACGACCCGGGGCAGCAGCCCGGTGGTGCCCTTCACCTGGATTTCCACCCCGGTGTCGGTCGCCCGGACCACGGTGGCCCCCTCCAGGCCCTCCTCGAAGACCCGCACCAGGTCGGCGGCCGTGCTGGCCGAGCGTACGCTGACGATGGTGTCCACCCCGACCGACCGCTTCAGCCCGGCCGGGGTGTCCAGGGCGAGGATCCGGCCGTGGTCCATGATGGCCACCCGGTCGCAGAGCTGGTCCGCCTCCTCCATGTAGTGGGTGGTCAGCAGGATCGTCTGGCCCTCCCGGTTCAGCTCGGTGAGGGTCTCCCACAGCGACAGGCGGCTCTGGGGGTCCAGCCCGGCGGTGGGCTCATCGAGGAACAGCACCGCCGGCCGGTGGGCGATGGAGCGGGCGACCATGAGCCTCTGGGCCATTCCACCCGACAGGGCGTACACCGACGCCTTGGCCCACTTGGCCAGCTTGAACTGCTCCAGCAGCCGGTCCGCCTGCTCCCGGCTGTCGCGGGCGGGCATGCCGAACAGCCGGCCGTGGAAGTACAGGTTCTCCCACACCGTCAGCTGGCGGTCCAGGGTGTTCTGCTGCGACACCACACCGATCAGCTGCTTGGCCAGCGCCGGGTGCTGCACCACATCGATGCCGCCCACGAACGCCGACCCCGAGGTCGGGATCACCCGGGTCGTCAGCATCCCGGCGGTGGTGGTCTTGCCTGCCCCGTTCGGGCCCAGGAGGCCGAATATCTCGCCGGCGGCCACGGTGAGGTCGAGCCCGTCGACCGCCTTGAAGTCGGCCCCCGGGTACACCTTGGTGAGCTGCACCGTGCGGATCATCTCGCTGGGCCCGGAGCCGTCCGCCGGTGGGCGGGCTGGGGTAGTCTGCGTCTCCGTCGAAGCCACAGGGGCCAAGACTAGGGTGCGGATGGCTCTATTGGAACTGCGCCGGGCCTACCACGATCGCATCGCCGAGCTCAGGGAGCGGTCGGTCACCGTCGTGCGTTCCGCAACAGCCGGCGCCGAGCAGGCGATCGATGCTTTCCTCCGCGCTGACCAGTCGGCCGCGGCGTCGCTGCGCCGCCGGGCCGACGAGATGGCCGTGGTGGCCGGCGAGGTCGACGACGAGGTCGTCAGCCTGCTGGCGCTCGAATCTCCCGTGGCCCGGGACCTGAGGGTGATACTGGCCTCGCGCGACGTGACCCAGCTGTCGCTCCTGTGCGGGGGCCTGGCCCTGGCGCTCGGCTGCCGGGCCGGTTCCGCGGCGAGGGCCGCCTATCCGGGCCTGCGCGACAGGCTCGAGACCGCCGGTGCGCGCACCACCGCCCTGATGCGCCTGGCCGAGGCCTCCTGGTCCACCCTCGACGGCGACGGGGCCGCCCGGGTCGTCGCCGAGGCCGTTCCCACCCGGGTGGCCCAGGTGGAGTTCTTCAGTTCGCTGCTGGTGCTGACCGACGTGCCCGTCGACGTGGCCCTGGACCTGGGTCTGTCCAGCCGGGCGTTCGACCGCCTAGCCGATCATGCCGTGGAGATCGCCGAGCGGGTCCTGTTCGCGGCCCACGGCCCTAGCCGAACCGGCCGGTGATGTAGTCGTCGGTCCGAGGGTCGGTGGGCGAGGTGAAGAGCTGCTTCGTCGGCCCCGATTCGACCACCAGCCCGGTACGCGTCCCGTCCCTTTCCTCCACGGTGAAAAAGGCCGTCCGGTCCGACACCCGGGCTGCCTGCTGCATGTTGTGGGTGACGATCACGATGGTGTAATCGGTCTTCAGCTCCGTCATCAGTTCCTCGATCCGGATGGTGGCCAGAGGGTCGAGGGCGGAGCACGGTTCGTCCATGAGGATCACTTCAGGCTTGATGGCGATGGCCCGGGCGATGCACAGCCGTTGCTGCTGGCCGCCGGAGAGGCTGAACGCGCTGTCCTTCAGCTTGGTCTTCACCTCGTCCCACAGCGCGGCCCGGGTGAGGGACTCCTCCACCAGGTCGTCGATGTTCACCTTCATCCCGTTCACCCTCGGGGCGATGGCGATGTTGTCGAAGATGGACTTGGGGAACGGGTTCGGCTTCTGGAACACCATGCCGATCCGCCGGCGTATGTCGATGGCCTGCACCGCCGGGTGGTAGAGCGGCTGGCCCTCGAAGTCGATGCGGCCTTCGACCCTGGTGTCGGGGATCAGGTCGTTCATGCGGTTCAGGCACCGCAGGAAAGTGGTCTTGCCGCATCCCGACGGGCCGATCAGTGCGGTGATCTCCTTCCGGCCGATACGCAGGTGCACATCCCGCAGGGCCCGGTTGGGCCCGTAGAAGAAGTCCAGATCCTCCACCTCGAAGACCGGATCCTCCACGACGGGCGAGACCTCGGTGGCGGAGGACCCAGGGTAGGGCGTGCTCGGATCTCCCACTCTCTGAGACGCTACAGCCGACGCGGGATCAGGCATTTCAGGTTCCACCTCAGAGGGACATCCGGGCGGTGTTGCGGCGAGCCCTTGCGGCAACGACACGCCCGGCGGCGATTAGGAGGATCAGGATGACGAGGCTCATCAGGGCGGCCGCCGCCGAGGTGGCGTGATAGCGCGCCCCGGGCTCCGCCAGGTCGGTGTAGACGACGCTGGTCAGGTAGGGGACCTGGTGGTGGAACAGCGCCAGCTTGGGGTCGGTGTCGACGAACCCGGCGGTGAAGAGCAACGGGGCCAGCTCGCCGGTGGAGATGGCCAGGGCCACGATCACACCGCTGGCGATCCCGACTCGGACCGAGGGGACCCGCCT
>JAKAXG010000020.1 GCA_021827225.1 Actinomycetes bacterium
CACCACCGGGTAGTCGGGAGGTATGAAGCTGGGCGAGAAGCCGCCGTGCCCTGCCGGTGCCGACTGCGTGGGATGGGATCCCCGGCCGGAGGTCGTCGAATCGGTCGAATCGCCTGAACCGGCCGGGCGGCCCGGTCCCGCGCTTTCCTTATTGTCACCGGCGGTGGAGTCTCCGCCCGATCCGACGTTGGAGCTCGCAGCGGATGACCCTGTGTTGAGCCCGGCAGCTCCGTAGCTGAGACCGTCCGCTGGGCCACTCCCGCCGGTTCGCCCGGCGGCCAGGGTCGAGGTCTGGGTGGAGACCGGATTGGCCACCGCGGGGTCCGGCGGTGCCGGCCTGGATACCTGCGGCGACGACACGGTGGTGTGCAGGCCCTGTGGAGCGGTCACGTCGGGTGAGGGAACGATCCCGCCCATGGGCGCCGCGTCCCCGGCGGGGCGGGGGTTGCCTGCCGTCGAGGGCGCTGCGGGCCCTCCCGACGGGCCGGTGCCGCCCGGTGACGAGCCTCCCGGTGAGGAGGAGCCGGCCCGGGCGTCGGTGGCACGGCTGAACCCGGCGATGCCGGTGGTGGCCAGACCGACCGGCCCGCCGGGAGCGGCGGAGGCGCCTCCGGGACCGGAGCCCGGTCCCGGCAGAGGTGTGCCGAGACCCGATCCCGCGGGTAGCACCGCCGTGGCGGAAACAGTCGATCCGGAGATAGGCCCGAAGTTGATCCCGCTCGCGACAGTGGGGTCGACCCCTCCGGCGTAGGCGATGGCCACCACCGCTATGGCTCCGACTGCCGAAACCGTCACGGCAACGGGCGCGCCACGCCAGGGGAGCCGGCGCCGGTCGGTCCGTCGGTGCATATATCTATTTTGACCCAGCGGTCACCGTCGCGTCGGCCAGAGTGAGAGCGGAGCGCGGGCAGGACCAGATCGCCCAGGCGACTCGGCGCACCGATTCGGCGTCGGAGATGAGCCCGGCGTGGGGAACGGGGAAGCCCGACGGGTCGAGCCCGATCCGCTCGGGGCAGACTGTCGCGCAGGCGCCGCAGCCATCGCAGCGCGAAATGTCCACTACCAGTTGCATGGTCTCGCCGTCGTTGTCCGGCACTTCTGCGCTTGCCCCTCCGTCGAGTTCCGCCCAGATCATGCAACCTGCACCTGACTCCACCATGAAGCCATCGTGAGGATCTTCTCAGGCGACGTTCTGCCCGACGGTTGAATCGTCCCTGCTCCGGGGTCCCCAGGTATCACCTGCGCTCCCGACGTGCTCGTCTCAGCGTCCGGCTGCCGACCCGGGGAGCGAAAGTGACGCACGAGACGAACACCTCCCGTACCTGCCGTGCCGAGGAAGCCCCGGCCGGCCCCGCCGTCCCGCCTGCCCGTCGCCCGTCGAGGGCCGGGCGCCTTCCCGGCCTGCGCAGGGTCGTCCCCGGGCTGGTCATGGTGGCGTCCACCGCCGGCGGGCTGGCGCTGTCCCTACCGGCATCACCGGCTGCTGCGCAGGCGTACGGGCCTCAGGCCCAGTGCGTCATGACCGTCGACCCCACAGCCGTCTACGCCGGCCAATCCTTCACGGTCGTCGTCACTGTGGGCCCGGGATCGCTCCCGGCCGGGGCGACCGCGCCGATCCTGATCAGCGGTTCGACCGTTCCGCTCGGCTCCATCGCGGTGCCCACGACAGGCACCGTCAGCACCACCCTGACGGCCCCGACGTCGATCGGTCCCGGCCTGCACACCATCACGGTCCAGGCGTGCAGCGCGGTCCTGGCGACGAGCGTCGTCGTCCAGCCGTCCACCGCCCCATCCTCTGCGGTGGCACCCCTTCCATCCCCTGCGGTGGCACCTCTGGTTGTCCCCCGCGTGGCGGCGGCCGTGTCGACGCCTCCGCCCTCCTCAGGGCTGGCGTTCACCGGCACCGACGCGGCCGCCACGGCTGCCGCCGGGGCGGCAGCCGTCGGTGCAGGGGGCGCGATCGTGCTGATCGGCCGCCGGCGCCGTAGCCGGGCCTGACGGCAGGGGCACTTCTGCGCCGTGACGCTCACCGGTAGGGCATCCGGGCGGATCGCCCGGCCGGCGACCGGCGCCGGGCACGGGGGCAGCCGGACCCGGCCGGACGGTGTCCCGGTCGCGGCGCCGGCGGTCCCGTCGACGACCAGGGCGCGGCTGGCCGTGGTCGCTGTCGCTCTGATGTCGGGGGGCGGGGGAGCGCTGGCAGGTAGCCACCCGACCGGGACGGCGGTGGTGGACCCCCTGCTCTCGGGTGCCCTGGCCACTGTGATCTGCATCGCCGGTGCCGTGGCCGGCCGTGGTGCGCTCCTCGCGGCGGCCGTGGTCGCCGTGGGCATGAGCAGGCGGTGGTTGTGGCTGCCGTCGGGTGCCGGCCTGCTGGTCGCCTTCTGGCACACGCTGCCGGAACGGCGCCGACCGGTGGTGGGCGCCCTCACCGCGGCGGCGACAGCCCAGACGATGCTGCGCTGGCCGGCGTTCGGCTTCATGGGGCTGCCCTCCCTGGTGGCGGGGGTGCTGGCGCTGCTTCTGCTGGCCTCCGCCGCCCGGGGTCTTCCCCGGGCGCTACGGCGGTGGGCGCTGCTCCTGTCGTGCGGCCTGGCGGCGCTGGCCGGCGCGTTCACAGCCGGTGCTGCCCTCTCGCTCCTGCAGGCCCGGACCCAGATAGATAACGGGGTGTCGGCGGCGCGAGCGGCCCTGAGAGAAATGGGCTCGGACCGGATCAGCGCCGCGCTGAGCGACCTGTCATCCGCGTCGACGGATCTGACCCGGGCGAATGACCGGGTCTCGGCCTGGTGGACACTCGGCGGGCGCGCGGTACCGCTCGTGTCCCAGCAGCAGCGGGCCGTCGTCGACGTGACGCGCGCCGGTGCGACGCTGGCCGCATCAGGGGCAGCAGCCGCCCGGGCGCTGCAATCCCACAGCCTGGACGCCGGCAATGGTGCGATCGACCTGGCCTCCCTCCGGGCTCTGGAAGGGCCGGTCCAGAATGCTGTCTCGACACTGGAGCGGACGATACGGGTGGTCTCGGCCGCCCGGAGCCCCTGGCTCATCCCGCCCCTGGCGCACCGGTTGGACAGCTTCGGCTCGGAACTGGGGCGCCAGGCCGGAACGGCGCGCCTGGCTGCCTCCGCCGTGCGCGAAGCCCCGGTCCTGCTCGGGGGAGCGGGCGTGAAGCGGTACTTCGTGGCTTTCACCTCACCGGCCGAGGACCGCGGCCTGGGCGGATTCATCGGCGCCTACGCGGTGGTGACCGCGGACCAGGGCCGTCTCACCATGTCCCGGGAGGGACGGGCTCCACTCCTGGAACCGGCCCCCGGGTCGAGCCCGAGCATCTCGGGACTGGCCCACTATCTGGATCGCTACAGCGCGTTCCACCCCCAGGATCACTTCCAGGACCTGAGCTACTCTCCCGACTTCCCCACCGTGGCACGGGTGATTTCGCAGCTGTTCCCGCAGATGCAGGGTGGGCAGAGAATCGACGGGGTGCTGCTTCTCGACCCCTACGCCCTTCAGGCCCTGCTGCGGTTCACCGGCCCGATAACGGTCAGCGGGCTGGCCCAGCCCGTCACCGCAGGCAACGCCGCCGACATACTTTTGCGCCAGCAGTACCTGGGTGATGTCTCTGAGGCGGCCAACACCATCCGCCACGACGTGCTCCAGGAACTGCTCGCCAGTGGCTTCGGGCGTTTCACGTCCAGCAGGCTTCCCTCTCTCCGTTCCTTCGAGGCTGCCCTGGAACCGCTCGTGAAGCAGGGCCGGCTGCTCTTCTGGACGCCGCTGCCGGGGATACAGCCGCTGCTCCGCCGGACGGGTCTCGCAGGGGCGTTCCCGCGGCCGGGCCCGTCTAGCGACGTGCTGGCCGTGACCCTCTCCAACTACGACAACAACAAGATCGACGCCTACCTGCACGAGGCCATCCGAGACGAGGTCACCTTCGATCCCGGCACCGGCGCGGTCCACGCCACCGTTACGGTCGGGCTCCGCAACGGGGCCGGGTCGCCCGGCATCCCCGACTTCGTCATCGGAAGCTTCTCCGGAAGCGGCATCCCGCTCGGAACCGACGTGGAGTGGTTGACCCTGTACACACCCTTCCGGGTGACTTCGGCGAGCTTCGACGGCCAGCCGTTCCACTTCAGCGGTCCCCTTCCCGAAGTCGGGGTTCTGGCCTACTCCGGATACGTCAGGATTCCGCCAGGAGGGAGCGGGCAGCTACGCGTGTCACTGGCCGGGCGCCTCCCGGCCGGCTCGACCTACCGGATGGCCGCGAGGCTGCAGCCGCTCGCCAACCCGGTCAGCGCGGTCGTGTCGCTCCACCCGACGGCCGGGTGGACGGCTCCGGCGCCATGGATCCTGGGGCCGGACTCGGTCCAGACCCGGTCGTGGGTTCTGAGGAAGGGCGTGACCGGTCCGTAGAGGGCTCGGGTGGGACGCCGGCGGCAACGTCGGTGTTCCGGTCCCCCCGGGCATCGGCGGAACCGGCCGGTCTGCCGGCTGTGGCCAGCCTCGAGCTCATCTTGATCGCCCGGACCGATCCGGATGCACCTGCCTGTAGGCCGAACCCGACGATCAGCATGACCACCGCCGGGATTATCAGGGACCGGACGCCGAGCATGACGATCCCCAGCCGGCCGAGAAGGTACGGCGGGGTGCAGACTATGGCGCCCAGCAGCCCGCCGATGACGGTCGCCATGACCCGGTCCCGCCGGCTGTAGCGGGGCCCGAGGTCGCCGACTCCCAGGATCCGGGAGGGTACGGCCACATAGCTGAACATGAGGAGGCCGACCATCACACTGGTTGCGAGCAGGAACCACCCTTTACCCCACCGACCGGTCATGAGCGCGGCCACCCCCAGGCCCACCCCCTCGAGCAGTCCCCACCCGAGCAGGCCCCTTCCGGCTGCACGCGCCCGGGCCACAGCCGGGCGGATCAGCGGCTGTCCGGGCGGGGCCAGGGCGAACGCGAACACACCGTTCAGGAAGAAGGCTGCCATGGTCATCAGGGCTACGAGTGAGACGCCTGCGACCAGCGAGACGCCGTGTAGGGTCCGCAGTTGCCTGCCCCCGAACAGATGGACCCTGAGGTCCAGCATCGCCAGCCATGCCCACATGGCGGGCAGGGCCTCGATCAGCCCGAGCCGCCAGTTCAGCAGGAGCAGCCTCAGCCCGTCGAAGAGCATGGCGAAGGCACCCACCAGGAACGCCAGGGGTGCGTAGAAGCGCCGCAACCGGCTCAGGGCCACCACCGCCTCCTCGACCTGACCGGCTTCCCCGCTCCGGACGGCCGTTATGAAGGCTGCGAATCTCTCCCTCGTGACCGATCGGTCGGGCGGCCGGGTCAAGGCTGGTCCGGTAGCCGCCGTATCGAACACAGCTCGAGCCCCAGGTCGCCGAGTTGCCGGATCACGCCGTGAAGGGCGGACTGATCGGCGAACCAGCCGGACAGGCGGGTCGCGTCGGTCTCGGACCGCATCACGTCGAGCCCGTCGAACGCCCGCAGCAGGGCGCCACCGATGCGGCCCCTGACCACGATTTCGTAGCGTGATCCCGGCGCGGGCGCGCCCCTGGGAGTCGCCATGGTGCGAGACTGCACCTCCGTGGGCTGCCCATCGTCACCCTCCGTTGGGTAAGGACGGCTGACACCGGCCGGCATCCCACCTTCTGTGGCCGTACCACCGCCGAGCGTTGCGGACGGAAAGGGCTCAACCGCCCTGGCGGCCCCCGTATCCGCTCGTCACACTCGCGGGGTGACGCCGGCGCGGGCAGGAACCGTCATCCTCGGATCGTGAGCCGCGACTCCTCCGGCGCGCCGCAGGCGGCAACGCCCGCCACATGGGGCAGAGGCGGTACCCGCCGGGTCCGCCCGGACGCCTGCCGGACACCCGAGGTTGCCGCTTCTGCCGTGACCCGACGCCGGTTGGAGTTCCTCCTCGAACTGGCATCCCAGCAGAGGCTGACCACGGTCGTGGCCCCGACCGGCTACGGCAAGACGGTGTTGCTGGCCCAATGGGCCCGGTCCCACCAGGGTCAGCGCATCAGGTGGGTGACGGTGGGGCCCCAGCACAACGATCGGCGGTTGCTCATGTCGGCGATCCGGGAAGCTCTCGGAGCGTCGGGAAGGGGAGAGCGCGAAGCGCGAAGCGTGAGTTCCGACCTGCCCGAACTGCCTCCCCCGGCCACTGTCGACCTGGCGCTCCTGGAGAGGCTCGAACGCCTTCCCCCGACCACCCTGGTCATAGATGACTTCCACGAACTGACCGATCCCGCTCTCCTCGAAGAGATGGCGACGCTGGTCGAGCACGCCCCCCGCCCGCTCCGGTTCGTCATCGCCAGCCAGGTGGACCCACCGTCGCGCTTCTACCACCTCATCCTCTCGGACACGCTGGTGGAGATCCGCCAGCGGGATCTGGCCTTCACGGTGGAGGAGGCGGCGGAGCTCATCGAGCGGCTCGCCGGTGTCCGGCTTCCAGTCCGGCACCTGGAGCGGCTGGTGGGCCGGAGCGAGGGATGGGCGGTCGGCCTGCAGCTGGCAGCGCTGTCACTGCGCAGCGGAGCCGATCCGGAGGATTTCGTGCAGAGCTTTTCCGGCGATGATCGGGGTGTGGCGGACTACCTGACCGAGCACGTCCTGTCCCGGTTGCCGGAGCACACCCGCGACTTCCTGCTCCGCACCTCCGTGGTCGACAGGATGAGCGGATCGCTGTGCGACGCCCTCACCGGCCGGTCCGGCAGCCAGGCTGCACTCGAGGATCTCCTGCGCCGGTCCATTTTCATCACGGTTCAGGATCCGGGATTCCGCTGGTTCCGTTACCACCAGCTCTTCCGGACCGTCCTCAGGGGACACCTCCGCCACGCAGGTGCTGAACTGGAACCCGCCCTGCTCCGCGCCGCCGCGATCTGGCACATCGGTCGGGGGGACCTGGAGGTCGGGTTGCAGTACCTGGCCGATGCCGGTGCGTGGCAGGAGGTGGTCGAGACGGTCTCGGTATTCGGAGCCGACATGCTGACGGGCGGACGGGTTTCGACGGTGGCATCCGTATTGAGTGCCATCCCCGGCCCCGTGCGGCGGGACAACTTCCCCGCCCTGTTGCTGGAGGCCGCGGCGTGGACCATGGGGGGCCGCGGCACCCGGGCGGTCGAGGCTCTCGATGCCGTCGAGCAGGCCGGATCGTCCTCGGCGTGGCAGAAGGCGGTCGGCGGCTTGCTCCGTTCGTACTCCGCTCTCCGGGAGGGGCGGGCTGTCGATGCCGTGACCGAGGCGGAGCGGGTGCTACGGCTCGTCGACTCAGGCGTTGCCGGGAGCGAGGCGCCCCCCGACGTTCTCGGTCTCACCCCGAGCCGCACGGAGGTGGTCAGCGCGACCCGCGCCGTGCAGGGAGCCGGTCTGCTGTACGAGGGCCACCTGGAGCCGGCCCGTCGGGCTCTCGAACTGGGCGCGCGCAGCGGTCACCCGGTGTGGCAGGTTGCGTCCCTGGGATCGCTGGCGCTGGTCGAGGCCTGGTCAGGTCGACTGTCTGCCGCCGAGCGGACTGGGAAGCAGGCCCTGGCGCTGGCCCGCCGCGCCGGCATGACGGACCTGGTGTCTCCCGCCGCCTACATCGCGCTCGCGGCGGTGGCCAGGGAACGGGAGGATTCCCCGACGGCGGAGTCGTGGTTGCAGCAGGCTGGGCTGGTTCTGGCTGCGAACGGTGACGAGGTGGCCTCCCGCCTGGTCGTCATCGAGGAGGCGCTCCTCTCCTGGGCGGCAGGCCGTCCGGCTGGCGGACTGACGATGCTGAGGGCGTACAGATCCCGCTTCCACCATCCACCGCCGGATGCCGTGCTGGCCCGGTGGATCTCCGCAGAAGCCCGGCTGCTCCTGGCATCCGGCGAGCATGCTGGCGCGGCCCACGCCCTGGATCTGTCCCCGCTGGAGACCTGCGAGGTGGTTGGCGCGAGGGTGCAGTTGGCTGTCGAGCAGAGAGATCTGCAACGGGCGAGGATGCTCATAGAGCGGTGGCCGGAGCATCCAGAACCCCGGGCCGGCATCGAGAGGGCGCTCTGGTTGGCTGTGGTGGACCACCGCTCCGGCCGCTTCGACCTGGCCCGCCAGCGGCTCGCTGTGGTGGTCGAAGCCTGCTCGGCAGAGAGATGGCTGAGCCCGTTCCGTCCGCAGCCGGTGGTCAGCGCGGCCCGCGTCCTCTACCGGGAAGCCCCGACCCCCTTCCTGAGGGAGGCGTGCGACCGCCCTGTTCTCACCACGTCCAGCCATGCGGTCAAGGGGATGGTGGAGCAACTGACCGATCGGGAGTTCATGGTGCTCCCGCTGCTTCCCACCCGGATGACCAATGTGGAGATAGCGGAGGTTCTCGGGGTTTCGCTCAACACGGTCAAGACCCATCTCAAGCACATCTACCGGAAGCTGGGGGTGACCGAGCGCAGCGAGGCCATTGCCGCCGCTGAGGAATTCCATCTCTGGTGAGGTCGCTGCCCGCGGACCAATGACCCTGTGAGGGACGGTCCCTCACCCTGGAGACTGAACCGCGATGCACCCACCGGCCGGCCCGTCAGCGGTTGCTGATCCGGTCGGAGGAGATCCCGCTTTCGGTGGTCTCCCCGGCCTGCTCCTCCGCCCTCGTCTCGTCGATGCTCTGGCCCGCGGCTTGCACCGGCCGCTGACCGTGCTCAGCGCCCCGGCCGGTTTCGGTAAGACAATCGCCCTCAGACAGTTCCTCGAAGTGCCGGGAGTCCTACGGCGCCCCGGCCGGAGGCCGGGGTCGGCGGCGCGGGCCGAGGCCGGGCTGTCGGCCGGTGTCGGGCTGTTCGAGACCCTCGGGGGTGCTCTCGTAGTCGTCCTGGACCAGCACGGCATTCCATCCGGCGCCGGCGCAGCCGAGTGGTTTGAAGCGGCGTTGCGGGCGGTCAGGACCGGCCTGGCCGGGCGGGCCCCCGACCCGCACATCTTCGTGGCCTGCCGACCGGGGGCCGGCCCGTGCGAGGGTGCCGCGTCAGTTCCGACCGCACTGGTCATAGGAGAGTCGGATCTGGCATTCACAGCCGAGGAGGCGGGGCTCCTCGTGGAGGAGCTGACCGGCCGGAAGTTGAGCGGGGACCACCTGGCCGCCCTCATGGCGTGGACGGAGGGCTGGCCTGTGGCCGTCCGGCTGGCAGCCGCGGCGATCAGAGGGGGCGCCGGCGTGGATGAGGCGGTACGGGGCGGGGAGAGTGTGGAGCGGTATCTCGGAGCCTTCCTCCGCCACGAGGTTCTCGAGCACGAGCCTGCGGGAGTGCGACGGTTCCTGGCCCGCACGTCGGTGCTGGGCGGTTTCGACGAACAGCTGTGCCGGGTGGTGGACGGCCGGCCCGATTCCGGCGCGGCACTGCGTCGCATCGAGCGGGAGCGGCTCTTCATCAGGCGGCACCCGACCATGGAGGGGTCGTACCAGTACTTCCGTCCGGTCCGCGAGCTTCTCCGCAGGGAACTCAGGGAACAGGAGCCGGAATCGGAGTCCCACCTCCTCACGTCGGCCGCCGTCTGGCTGGCCGCTCACGACAAGCCGGAACTGGCCGCTCCGTACCTGCTGGAAGCCGAGCAGTGGGACGATCTGGTCGGCCTCCTCGACCGGACCGGCCCGAGATTCCAGCGCCTGGGCCTGCTCGAAGACGTGGTGGGCTGGCTGGAGGCGGTGCCGGTCGCCTCGCCGGAAGGCAGGTCACGGGTCGCCCTCCGACAGCTGTTCGCGCTGAACCTGCTCGGGGAGTCAGGAAGGGCCGAGCAGGTATCGCGGGCTCTCCGCCGCCGCGACCTGTCCCCGGGTGAGCAGGCGGTGATCGACGTCCTGCGGGCGGTGGGGGCGGCCCAGGACACCCGGCCATCGGATGCGGTCGATGCAGCCCGATGCGCGCTGCGGGCGCTCGATGCCCGGATCGGCGAGATCCCGCCGGTGCTCGGTATGGCGGAGCGCGGTGATCTCATCTGGATGGCCTCGACCGCTCTCGCGCAGGCGCTGTGGCAGAAGGGAGACCTGGCCCCGAGCTGCGGGGTGTTCTCCGCCCTCATGGAACGGACCGATGGCCGTCTCCGCGTACGGTCGGAAGCCATGGCAGCCCTGGCCCTGGCCGAAGCCTGGTCCGGCGATCACCTGACCGCCCGCTCACGGGCGGCACGGGTATTGGGCCGGCACGGCGGATCCCACGCTGTTCCTGCCGCCCCGGCGGGAGGGACCCCGGAGGGAGGGATCCCGGGGGAAGGGGCGCCCGGGGAAGCGGTCCCTGCCGCTGCCGCCCTGGCCCTGGCACATGCGCTGCGGGAGGAAGGTGACCTGGCTGCCGCCAAGCGCTGGCTCGACCGCCCGGAGGTGGAGGACCGACGGAGCCGCTCCATGCTGACCGCAGCGGTGGTGGCCATCGAGAGGGCCCTATGGTGCCTGGCCGTGGGCCGGATCGGCGATGGTCTGCAGGAGATCCGCCTCGTGGAGCTGTGGTCCTCCGGCCCGCTCCCTCCGCTGCTCGAGGGCAGCCTACGGTCGGTCGAGGTCCGGCTCGAGCTGCTCCAGGGTGACACGGCCCGGGCCGAGAGCATCCTCGGAGCGGTCGAAGCCCCGTGGACTCCCAGCCTGGCCGGGGCGTCCGTGCAGTCGGCGCTGGCCGGGAATGACATGGAGTTGGCTCTCGAGCGGTTGAACGAATGGCCCGAAGTGGCCGGGAACCGGATCACCGACGCGGAGCGGGAAATGTGGACGGCCGTCGTGGACTTCGATGCCGGTCGCCGGCGGCAGGCTCTGAGGCGGCTCGGACGGCTGCTCTCCGCGGCCGAGGAGCGCGGCTACGTCCGCCTGTTCCTCGACGGTGGGCCGTCGGTGGTGCGCCTGCTGCGCAGCGCGGCCAGACTGGCTCCGGGATCGTACGCGGCTGCGTTGGCATCGGCCGCTGCCGTCGGCTCCCAGAACGACGCTTCTCCCGCCGGCCTGAGCCCGCGGGAGCGGGAGATACTCCGGTATCTGCCCACCCCGCTCTCGAGCGCCCAGATGGCGGCCCGCCTGTACATCTCGGTGAACACCTTGAAGACCCACCTGCGGACCATCTACCGGAAGCTCGGGGTCAGCGGCCGCCGCGACGCCATCGACCGGGCCAAGGAACTCGGACTGGCCTGACCGGCCGGCCCTCCTGCGCCGCTCAGCCCGGGGTGCCGGCCTTCGGACTCTCGACCGGCTCCCCGGCCGAACCGCCCAGGCGGCGCAACCACAGTTCGTAGGCGGCCAGGATGGCGGCGATGACCAGGAAGCCGATGAACGAAACCGACAGCACCAGCATGAGAAGCACGGCTGCGACGACTCCCCCCACCTGCATTCCGGGCAGGTGGGCCCTGACCCAGCCGACCGTGCGCTCGTCCCGGGCCTTCCCGGCTGTCGCCACGGCCAGGGCTCCGGCCGCCTTCGCCGCCCTGCCCACGCCGCTGCGGAAGGACCTGGCCCAGGGGTACGGACCGGTCACGAGCGCCAGCACGAACACCGCCGCCAGACCGACCAGGATCCAGGTGGTGAGCGTGAAGAAGCCGTGAGTCAGCTGGGTCACTATGGCCTGGCGGGCCGCTTTGTTCTCCGGCTTACCGGAAGCGACCAGGCTGCCCTCCAACCACCACAGGACCCGCCGGGCGATGACCACGCCGAGCAAGCCGGCTACGCTGAGTTGCAGGATGGTCCTCCTGCGACGCTTGGAGATCCACAGGGCCAGCCCCGCCACCACCGGGGTGAGCACGATCAGCAGGAGCGTGACCCGGTCGAAGGCCTGGACCAACCGCCTGGCCTGGTCGAGCTTGTCGGCCGGGAACAGTGGTATCTGGCCGCAGGTGTCCGGCACGGGGCGGCCGAGTGCGGCGGAGATCCTCTGGCACGACGATGCCGGAATCTCGTTGCCGGAGATGGCGGGGAGCGTCACCTGCCTGCCTACCAGCCCGGAGATGAACGGCCCTATCTGCTGCAGGGCGCCGTTCATAAGGGGAACCAGGTTCAGTACCACCTCCCCGTTGGTGGTGACGAGCGCCTTGCTATCACCCTTCAGCACCTTCACCAGCTGCTCGTGGGCGAACCGGTTCGCCTCGACCCATATGGCCTGGAACTGCTGCGTGTTCAGCGCGTTGTTGACAGCCGTCTGGACATATCCTTTGACCCCGTTGGTGATGGGGGCGGCCAGGAAGGTGGCTTTGGGGGGTAACGCTCCGGCGATCTCGGCCTGGGCGTCGAGAGCCGTGAAGACCTGATCTGTGATCTCCCGGCTGAGTGCGGCCGTGACCGCGGGTTCGGAGGCCAGCGGCCCGACGGTTCTGACCCACCCGTTGGTGTTCAACACGGTGTTGTGGGCCCAACCGACCAGGCTCGTGACCGGTAGGAGCACGGCGAACAGCGCCACCGCCACGCCAGCCGTGTATCGGCGGAAGCGGGCCCGGCGCCGGTCCCGGCGTCCCTGCCGGTCGAGGGCGGCCACCGCCGCGTCCCGCTCGGCTATGAGGCGCTCCATGTCCTCCGGGGGTGATCCGGATGCGGGCGGTCCGTCATGTGTCCCCGGGCGGGCGGATTCCCCGACGGGGGACGTGGCCACGTCCCGATCCTCGGAACCAGCTGCCATGGTGCTCTCCCAACGGGCTGCGGTGTTACCGATCGGTGATGGCCCCATCGCCGGGATGGGGCCATCACTTGCCTCTACGGACTTCTACGGGCCCTGTGCGCGGCTGCTGTGGAACCGGGCTACGGCCTGTCAGGCGGCGCTCGAGAGCAGGCGGTTCTTCTGCTCCTCGAACTCCTGCTGCGAGATGACGCCCTTGTCCCGAAGGGCGGCCAGCTTGGTCAGCTCGTCCGCAGTCGTGTGGGACCCGTCTGCGCCGGCCACGCTCTGGATGTACTCCCGTGTGGCCTGCTCCTGGGCCTTGGCGTCTTCCACAGCCCGCTCCCGCATGGCACCGCCCCTGACGATGAGGTAGGCGAGGACGCCGATTACCGGCAGCACTATGACGAAGAGGATCCACAGGGCCTTCACCCATCCGCTCATGGCGTGGTCGCGGAACAGATCTGTGAAGATGGCGATCACCAACCAGATCCAGAGCACGAATCCGACGATCCAGAGCGTGGTGAAGAAGACATCCAGCATTGGATAGGAAGTGCCAAGCAGAGTCGCCATCGCGGTGCTCCCCTTTCTCGAGGTTCAGGTCCAGCATCACCCCGGTCCTGGCCACTGCCGTCACCCGATGTAGGTGACAACCCAGGTCCTGCCCAAGGTCCCGGTCGTCGGAGGGCCGGTAGCCACTGGCGGTCAGGTCCGTAGCCGGCGGGCCAGGATCCGCGGTACCAGGACATCGAGCGTGGAGCGCTCGATCCCGTAGTGGTCGCGGTGTTCCACGTCCTCCCACCACGCCCGGGCCTGGCGCGAGACCCGGTGGCGCAGGTAATCGAACTCCTCCAGGGCGGCGGCGACGAGTACGACGCCGGCCGCGAACTCGATCCATCTGCGGGACGGCATGCTGCTACGGGATGTCACAGGCGCGAGTGTGGACCCGGTGCGCGAACCGGCCGTCACCCCTCCTGGATGAGAGCCGGTCTCAGCCTCGAGACCCGTTGGGCACGGCGCAGACCCGGGGTGCCGTTACCAGATCCTCCGGAGGGACCGGCCGGCCGAATAGGAAGCCCTGGAGGTAGGGAACCCCGAGCCGCTCCAGGTGTTCCCGCTGTTCTTCGGTCTCCACCCCTTCGGCCACGGTCGGAAGCTTGAGGACCCGGCAGAGAGCGACGATGGCCTCGAGCATGGCGGCCGCCCGCGGGTCCCGCCCGAAGTCCACGAACGACCTGTCTATCTTGACGAAGTCGAACGGGAGCCGGGCCAGGTGGGACAGGGAGGAGTGCCCGGTTCCGAAGTCGTCCATCCCCACCTCCAGGCCCAGGGACCTGAGCGCGTTGATGGCTGTGGTCGCCCGGTCCAGGTCGGCCATCACCGCGCTTTCCGTGACCTCGAGGGAGATGTCGGCCGGATCCGCGCCGCTCTCCTCGAGCGCGCGCCGGACCACGGACACGACATCGGAGCCGGTGAGCTGCAGGCCCGAGATGTTTATCGACACCCGGCTCGGGGATCCGACCCGGCTCCATTCCGCCGACTGGCGCAAGGCCGTGCGCAGGACCCACTCCCCGAGCGGGAGGATGAGTCCGGAACTTTCCGCGTAGTCGATGAACTGCCCGGGGGCGAGAAGTCCCGCCGTCGGATGCTGCCATCTCAGGAGGGCCTCGCTGCCGACCACCATCCCCGTGCGGGAGTCGACGATAGGTTGGTAGTGGAGCCTGAACTCATCCCGGGTGAGCGCCATCCTGATGCCCGAGACGGCGTCGAGTTGCTCGGAGGCCCGGGCCCTCATCTGGGGGGCGAAGACCGCCGAGCAGTCCTTCCCCGACTGCTTGGCCGCGTACATGGCCATGTCCGCTTCGGCCAGCAGATCATCAGCGGCCACCGCCGAATCCCGGGCGACGGCGTAGCCGACACTCGCGGTCACCGAGATGGTCTGGGTGCCGAGATCGATCGGGTGGCCCACAGCCCGACGGATCCGCTCGGCCAGAGCTGCCGTGGCCGCCTCGTCGGCGTCCTCGCACATCACCACGAACTCGTCGCCGCCCAGGCGGGCGACGGTGTCGGACCCCCGGGCCGACGCGGTGATCCGGGTGGCGACCGAGGACACCACGGCGTCGCCGGCGGAGTGCCCGAGGGTGTCGTTCACCAGCTTGAAGTTGTCCAGGTCCACGAACAGGACCGAGACGCTGCCGTCCCGGCGACCGAGCCGGGCCAGCGCGTCCGCCAGCTGGTGCTTCACCAGCACCCGGTTCGGCAGGCCGGTGAGATGGTCGTGCATGGCCTGGCGGCGCAGCTCCTCTTCGATCCGTCGGCGGGTGAGCGCCGCGGCCACGACGTTGGCCACCGCTTCCAGGAACGAGATCTCGTCACGCGAGAAGGCCCGTAGCCGGCAGGAGTGCACCGTGAGCGAGCCACCGGCCCCGGCCGAGGGCCTGATCGGAGTCGAGGCTCCGCTGCTGAACCCGTCGGGCAGCTGATTGCCCGGGCCGTCCGGGTCCGCCGGGTTGCGGTTCCAGATGACCGGCCCTCCCAGGTGGTGGGCGGCGGCCGACAGGCTGCATTCCTCGCCGGGGTGGCAGGGGGCCGCCGGTCCGTGGTCGGGATGGCCCGCCTCGAAGGAGATGCACACCCGGCCGTCCGCCCATTCGGTCGCTATCACGCAGCGGTCGACGTCGAGGACGGTCGCAACCGTCTCGACCGTGTTGCCGAGCAGGTTCTCGATCGGTCCGCCTTCCAGGGCGGCGCTGCTGAGGGCGGCTGCGGCTTCCTGCTGGGCGGTTCGTCTGCGGCGGACCGTCACGTCGCGGGTGGTCACGACCACGGCGGCGATGGCCGGGTCGTCGAGGCGGTTGTGGGCGATGGATTCCATCCAGCGCCACGAACCGTCCCGGTGGGCGATCCGGTACTCGAGCTTCGCCTCCCGGTGTTCCCCGGAGGCGACGGCGCGGAACCGCTGGCCCGCTGCCGTGTCGTCCGGGTGGACGTAGGAGAGCGGGTCCAGGCCGAGGAGGTCCTCGGGCCGGTAGCCGAGCTGGCGGGTGACGGCGGGGCTGCAGTACAGGTAACGACCTTCGCGGTCGTGCAGCGAGACGATGTCCCAGGAGTTCGCCACGAGGGCCCGGAAGCGCCGCTCGCTGGCCTCCAGGCGGTCCTGGTACTGGCGCTCCTCTGTGACATCCCGGACGTTCAGCACCATGGCCGCCACGCTGGGGTCGCCGAAGAGGTTGGTCGTGGTGACCTCGGCATGGCGCCACGAGCCATCCGAGTGTCGGACCCGGTACTCCGAGACCTGGGGTCGGGCCACCCCGGCCAGATGGCCCTCCAGCCTGCTCCTGGCCACGTCCAGCTCGGCCGGATGGATGAAGTCGAGGGCGCTCCTGCCCTCCAGTTCGGCCGGGCGGTGCCCCAGCAGCCGGAGGGAGGCCGGCGAGGCGTAGGTGATGCGGCCCTCCCGGTCCAGGAGGATGGTGGTGTCCGCGGCGTGGGCCACCAGCGCCCGGAACCTGCCCTCCGAGCGCCTGAGCCGGTCCTCCGCCTCGGCCAGGTCGGTCAGGTTCACCACCTGGGTGAGCAGGCCGATGGGCTCGCCGCCGGTGCTGCGCAGCACCGTGGTCGTACGTATCACCGAGATGATGGAGCCGTCCTTGCGGACGTAGCGCTTCTTGACCCGGTCGGCTGATACCTGTCCCGTGAGCAGAAGCTCCATCGTGGCGTGCGACCGCTCCCGCTCACCGGGGTGGGTGCC
>JAKAXG010000650.1 GCA_021827225.1 Actinomycetes bacterium
GACCACGCCCAGCCAGTAGCCCCACTTCTTCTCGTTGGCCACGCCCAGGCCGGCCGCCGCCTGGCCCAGGACGAGCACCGTTCCGATGGGCACTGCGAACAGCTGCCCGTCGAGCAGGCCGAACACAGCGTTGATGTACATGATGACGGTCGCCATCATGAGTGTCTGAGGCTGGGTCCGGTCGATCCAGCGGAGTGACGACGGCATGGATATCAGTGTGGCACCGGTTGCGACGCAACTGCGGCCGGGTGTAGGGCCGGGTCCGTCCGCTCCGTCCCTTCCGTCCCTTGCGCGGCCCGGGCCGCCAGCTGGCCGCACGCCGCGTCGATGTCGGTGCCCCGGTTGCGGCGGACGGTGGCGTTGACGCCCAGGCGGAGCAGCTCGTCCCGGAAACGCCTGACGCCGGCGGCGTCGGTCCCCCTCACCCGGTACCCGGGCGTGGGGTTGAGCGGGATCAGGTTGACGTGGGCGCCGAGGGGGACGGCGATGTCGGCCAGCTCCCGGGCGTCGGAGGCCCGGTCGTTGACCCCGCCGATCAGCGCCCACTCGAAGCTGAGCCGGCGGTTCTTCACCGTGAGGTACTGCCGGCACACCTCCACCAGCACCTCCAGCGGGTACCGCCGGTTCAACGGGACCAGCGAGTTGCGCAGCTCGTTGTTCGCCGCGTGCAGCGACACCGCCAGGTTCACGGGCAGGGCCTCGTGGGCCAGCCGGCGGATGCCGGGCACCACCCCGACGGTGGAGACGGTGATGTGGCGGGCGGAGATGTCCATGTCGGCGTGGATGCGCCCGACCGCCGTCCACACCCGGTCGTAGTTGGCCAGCGGTTCCCCCATGCCCATGAACACGATGTTCGACAGGCGCCGGGGCTGGGCCCGCCGGCGGGCGGCGGCGACCTGCTCGAGGATCTCGCCGGCGGAGAGGTGCCGCTTGAACCCGGCCTGCCCGGTGGCGCAGAAGCTGCAGTTCATGGCGCACCCGGCCTGGCTGGACACGCAGACGGTGGCCCGGTCCGGGTAGAGCATCAGCACCGTCTCGATGGACGCCCCCCGCGCCGCCACCCACAACCACTTGACGGTCTGCCCGTCGTCGGAGACCGACTCGGCCTGGAGGGTGAGCGCCGGCGGGTAGCGCCGCTCCAGGTCGGTGCGCAGCTCCCTCGGCAGGTTGGTCATCTCCGCCGGCCGGCGGCCGTGGGTGTAGAGGGCCTGCCACACCTGGTCCACCCGGTAGCGGGGCTGGCCGTCGAGTACCCCGCCCAGCTCCTCGCGGGACAGGTCGTACAGGCCGGTGGGCGGCGCGCCGCGGCTCACCGGTGCGTTCCGGCGGGTCGGGCCGGGCCGTCCCCCCGGGGACCGGCGGCGGCGCCGAGATCGTGACCGCGGTCACCGCGGCCGTCACCGACGCGGTCATTGCCGTCTCGGGCGGGGATGTCGCCGACGTAGGCCTGGTCGAGATGGTTGATCACGAAGCCCATGTCGATGTAGAGCTTCACCGCCCGGGTGTTGCCGGCGTCGACATAGAGCATCCCGGTGCGGTAGCCCTTGCCGTGGAGGTGGTCGAGACCGGCCGCTACCAGCCGGCGGCCCAGCCCCGGGCGGCGCGGCCCTTCCGGGTCCACGGCGATCACGTAGATCTCGCCGAGCGGCGGGTCGTGGTCGGGATGGCCCTTGGTCCAGCAGAACCCGTCGACCCTTCCCTCCGGGTTCTCGTGCAGCAGGAACCCCTCCGGGTCGAACCACGGCTCCGCTTCCCGCTGCTTGAGCGTCTCGAGGTCCCATCCGCCCTGCTCGGGGTGCCAGTGGAAGGCCCGGTTGTTGACCCCCAGCCAGGCCTCCTCGTCCTCGCCCACCCGGAACGCCCGGGTCCGGAACGCCGGATCCGGCGGGTCGCCGTCGTAGGGCAGCGGCCGGCGCATCTGGTAGAGGATCCGCCCCGGTGACAGCCCGATGCCCGCGGCGATGCGGTCGTGCAGGGGGCGGGGCTGGTTGACCCACAGGTGGACGTGGCCGCCGCCGGCCGAGGCGATCACGCCGGCGGCCTCGCGTACCAGGTCCTCCCCGATGGTGTTGCCGGGGGTGCGGTGGTGCGGGTCGACCACGTACTCGAGACCCCAGCTGTCGGCGCCCCGGCTCACCTGGGCGTAGCCGACCGGGTGGTCGTGGTCGTCCTCCCACGCGACCAGGCCGGCGAAGCCGGTGCGTCCGCCCTGCACCAGGTCGAGCCAGGCGTGCTCGTCGAGAGCCGCATGGGCGTCGGCCGCGGTGGCCGCCTCCAGGAGAGCGGTGACGGCATCGATGTCGGGCCGCCCCAGATGGCTCTTGATCTCGATCCGGTGCACCGATGGCAGGGTACCGGCTGGTGGGCCGGCGGCCCGGGGGGCGGCGGTCCGGTTCTGCTGCGCCGGCCGGGTCCGGGTGTGTTGCGCCGGCCGGGTCCGTAGGCTGGGACGGTGGCCAAGCCGAGGACCCCGAAAGGCCGCGCCGTCGAGACCGTGCGGCGCCTGGCGGAGCTCTACCCGGGCACGGCCCGGGACCTGTGCGAGCTGGACTTCGAGACCCCGTTCCAGCTGCTGGTGGCCACGGTCCTGTCCGCACAGACCACCGATCTGCGGGTCAACTCCGTGACCCCGGCGCTCTTCAAGCGCTATCCCACCGCCGCCGATCTGGCGGCGGCCGACCCGACCGAGCTGGAGGAGATGATCCGCTCCACCGGGTTCTTCCGCAGCAAGGCCCGCAGCCTCATGGGCCTGGCCGCGGCGCTGGAGGAGCGCTTCGCCGGCGAGGTGCCCCAGGCCATGGAGGACCTGGTGACGCTGCCGGGCGTGGGCCGCAAGACGGCCAACGTCATCCGCAGCGTGGCATTCAACCTGCCCGGCCTGGCCGTGGACACCCACGTAACCCGCCTCACCCGGCTGCTCGGCCTGACCGCGTCGGACGACCCGGTCCGCATCGAGTCCGACGTGTGCGCCATGGTGCCGGCCCGGGAATGGGGGGCGCTCAGCCTCAGGCTGATCCTGCACGGCCGGCGGGTGTGCGTGGCCCGCCGGCCCCGTTGCCAGGACTGCGTGCTGGCCGACTTCTGCCCGTCGGCGGGGACGCCAACCAAGCCGTCCAGCCGGGCCCTGGGCGGGGGGACCCCGACCGGGAGGAAGTCGACGGCGAGGGCCACGGCTGGCCCGGCGCCGGCGGACCAGGCATTTCCCTCGGCGACGCCGTAGGCGTGGCGCAGCTGGCGGCCGCGGCGGGCCGGCGGAGGCGTCCGCTGGGCGGGATCTCTGGCCGGCCTGCGTCGGTGCGCTGCCACAGCGACCGCCGGACGGCTAGAGCCCCCCGGCGGGGGCGAAATCTGTACTGCTTCATCAAATCTGTACGAAAA
>JAKAXG010000651.1 GCA_021827225.1 Actinomycetes bacterium
CACCCAGCGGGGTGTCGGGCAGGGGATGTCGGTGCTGATCTTCGCCAACGTGGTGGCGACCATGCCGGCCGGCGGTG
Organism: Actinomycetes bacterium; assembly: GCA_021827225.1. The sequence continues at coordinate 78 of JAKAXG010000651.1, forward strand.
CCGCCATCAAGGCCGAGGCCGGCTGGTTCAAGTTCTGGGTGATCATCGCCATCTCCCTGGTGCTGCTGGTCGCCATCGTGTTCATCGAGCAGGGCCAGCGGCGCATCCCGGTGACCTTCGCCAAGCGGGTCGTCGGCCGGCGCATGTACGGCGGGCAGAGCACCTACATCCCCATGAAGGTGAACACCGGCGGCGTGGTCCCCATCATCTTCGCCAGCTCGGTCCTGTACTTCCCGATCCTGATCTCCAACGTGCTGCCCTCCACCGGGGGGTGGAAGTCGGTGCAGACGTGGATCAGCCTCCACCTGGCCCAGCCCAACAACTGGGTGTACATCGTGCTCTACGGGGTGATGATCCTCGGCTTCGCGTACTTCTACGCGGCCGTGACCTTCGACCCGGCCCAGCAGGCGGAGGTGATCAGGAAGCAGGGCGGCTACATCCCCGGAATCCGCCCCGGGCCTCCCACCGAGCGCCATCTCCAGCAGATCCTCAACCGGATCACCCTGCCCGGCTCGTTGTGGCTGGCGTTCGTCGCCCTGCTGCCGTCGCTGATGCTGGCCTGGTGGAACATCCAGAACTACCCGTTCGCCGGTACCAGCCTCCTCATCGCCGTGGGCGTGGCGCTGGAGACCATGAAGCAGGTCGACAGCCAGCTCATGCTGCGCAACTACGAGGGCTTCCTGAAGTAGTGAATCCGGGCGCACGCATAGTCGTCCTGGGCAAGCAGGGGGCCGGGAAGGGAACGCAGGCCATCCGCCTGTCCCGCCACTACGTCGTACCCCACGTGGCCACCGGCGACACGTTCCGGGCCGCCGTGCGCTCCGGCTCGGAGTTCGGCCAGAAGGCCCGCCGGTATCTCGACGCCGGGGAGCTGGTCCCTGACGAGGTGGTGATCGGCATGGTCAAGGAGCGCCTGACCCGCGACGACACGACCCACCGGGGGTTCATCCTGGACGGCTTCCCCCGCACCGTCGGCCAGGCCGAGGCCCTGATGGAGATCCTCGCCCCCCGGTCCCTCGACGTGGTGGTCAACCTCGACATCGAGACGGCCGAGGTGCTCGGCCGTCTGGCCAGCCGGCGGGTGTGCTCGGACTGCGGGGCCAACTACAGCGTCACCGACAACCCGCCCCGGGTGCCGGGGATCTGCGACGTGTGCGGCGGTGACGTGGTCCAGCGTGACGACGACACCGAGCTCGCCATCCGCCGCCGGCTGGAGCTCTACGAGCGCGAGACAGCGCCCCTCATCGAGTGGTTCGACAAGCGGGGCCTGCTCGCCACCATCCCCGGCACCGGATCCCCCGACGAGGTCACCGAGCGGCTCGTCGCCGAGGTGAACCGCCGGAAGCAGCGGGCGCTCTCCAACTGAACCCGCGACCGTCCGATTAACGGGTCCCCGGCCCTCTACTCCACTCACGCCCCTGCCGCGCCAAGCGCCAGGCCGCCACTGCGTTGAGTTCGTTCTTCTAATTTCTCAGCTCCGCGGACGGGGTCGCTGGTAACGGGGCGGGCCGCCCGGACCAGGGTGCTCGTTTGCCGCCGAACGGACCATTGTCCGGTAACGCGTGATTCGCTCACCGGAAATGTCATTCTCCTTGAAGGTGCTCAACTGTTACAGTTGGGGCGATCGGTGCGAAAACGACGGGGGAGGTGTGGGGACCGGTACGGGCAGCCGGCAGGTGTGGGGCCGGGCGAGAGCGAACTATCCGCGGGGAAGCCAGGACGAGAAGGCGCAGCCGCGTGGCTGAGAGCAGCCGCCGGGGGGATCGGCGGGGAGGGTGCCGTTGATGGTTTACCGAGGCGGGAATCGGGGCCGGGATGGAGCCGGCCCGGTCCGGCCCTCGAGGCGTGCCCGGCCGGCGGTGGCGGCGCTGGCCGCCCTGTCGCTGGTGGCGGCCGCCTGCGGGGCCCGGGTGCCCCCCTACCTCCCGGTGCAGGCCGCCGCCGGAGGTGCTCCCACCGGTTCGGTCGGCCCCGGAGCGGGATCTTCCGCGGCGGGCGGTCAGGCCGGGTCGGGCGCCGTCGCGGCCGGGTCCACGACCGCCTCGACCACCGCCGGGGCCGCCGGCGGTGCCCCGCCCGGCGGCTCGGCCGCCAACGGAGTGGCCACAGCCGCCGGCCGGCCGACGACCGGCGGGACCGGGACCGGGCGGGCCTCTTCGACCGCCGCGGCCGCGCCGAGCGGGCCGGCCGCCCTGACGGAAGCCAATTTCAGCTACGACCCCCAGGCGCAGGCGGCCTACTGCACCGGCACGGCCGGAAACACCGCCTCCGCCCCCGGCGTCACCCCCACGACGATCACGGTGGGCAACGTGAGCGGCCTGACCGGCGCCGTGTCGGACAGCTTCACCCCCGGCCCCCAGGCGGTGCAGGCCGTGTTCGACTCCATCAACCGCTTCGGGGGGATCTGCGGCCGGCAACTGAAGGTCCAGGTCGAGGACGACCAGCAGAACTCGAGCAGCAATGCCTCCGACATCCAGTACCTGATCCCCCGGGTGCTCGCTTTCGTCGGCTCGCTGTCCGACGCCGACAACGGCGGGGTGCCGGCCATGCAGGCCGCCGGCGTCCCGGACCTGGGACCGGCCATCAACGTCAACCGGTCCAACTCGCCGACCTACTGGTCGGCGACCGGCGGCAGCGTCGTGGTCCGGGGCGGGCAGGTGTACCTGAACGACTCGTGGCTGCAGGGGCTGAAGAAGTTCGGGACCCTGCCCAGATCGATCGCCATCCTTTCCTACAGCATCCCCATCAGCGCCCAGGCCGGCCAGGAGTACGCCACCGCCTTCAAGAACCTCGGGGTCAGCATCTGCTATCAGAACGAGCAGATACCCCCGGCTCCGGGCACGACCATGGGCAGCGTGGTGAGCGCCATGCAGCAGAACAACTGCGGGGGTGTCTTCACCACCATGGACGTGGTCGGCAACGCGGACATGCTCCAGGACATGTCCGCCGTCGGCTGGCACCCGCAGCTGATCAGCACCACCTACGAGGGCTACACCCCCCAGCAGATCTCGCTCGCCGGCAACTCGAACGCCCAGAACCTCGATGTCGGCCTGTCCTCGGTGCCGCTCACCGCCGCCGTCCCGGGGGTGCAGGAGTACAGCCGGGAGATGGCCACCTACGAGCCGGGCCAGCCGCTGACCGAGTTCGGCCTGGAGTCGTGGGCCGACACCGAGTTGTTCGTCTACGCCCTGCTGAAGGCCGGGCGGAACCCCACCCGGTCCGGGCTGATATCGGCGCTCGGCAGCGTCACCGGCTGGACCAGCGACGGCGCCTTCGGGGCCTACACCCCGAGGGACCGG
>JAKAXG010000652.1 GCA_021827225.1 Actinomycetes bacterium
CAACTCGTAGCCCATGGGCAGCACCGGCACCCCTGGCCGGGGGCCGATCCATCCGTCGGGGCCGATCACCATCCGGGTGTAGGTCTGGACGCCCAGGAAGTCGTCGCCGGCGGTGGCGAGCAGGAAGGGATCCTCGTGCACCGCCCGCAGGTGACCCACCCGCTGCTCGCCGCCCTCGGCCGCCTGGTAGTCGGTCATGGAGAGCGTGAGCCCGACCGGCACCCCGGGCCGGGCGGCGCGGACGGCCTCTACCGCCCGGCGGTGGGCGGTCACCAGGTTGGCGGTCACCTCCTCGGCGGCCGGCTGGTCGGTGCGCCCGGGCGGGAAGATGCCGAGGACGTAGCCCATGGTGGCGACGATGTTGGGCTCGTTGAGGGTGCAGACCCTGCCGACGGAGTCGCCCAGGGCCGACACGGCCCGGTGGCAGAACTCGGCGAAGCGGTCGACGGCCGGTCCTTTTTCCCAGCCTCCCTCGTCGGCCAACCAGATGGGAGTGGTGAAGTGGTGGAGGGTGACGACCGGCTCCACCCCCCGCTCCCGCAGGGCGTCGCACACCCGCCGGTAGTGATCCATGGCGGCCACCGACCACTCCCCCGGCGCCGGCTCGATCCGGCTCCACTCCAGCGAGAAGCGGTAGTGGTCGAACCCCAGGCCGGCCACCAGTTCCACGTCGTCGGGCCAGCGGTGCCAGGAGTCGCAGGCGTCCCCGCTGGGCTCGGCCACTCCCGAGCCGGGGGTGTGCTCCCAGCGCCACCAGTCGTTGTTGATGTTCCCGCCCTCGATCTGGTGGGCGGCGGTGGCGGTGCCCCACCGGAAGTTCTCCGGGAAAAAGGATCCGGTCACGCGGCTGTCCCCCTCCTCACAGGAACGACCGGATGAACGAGCCCCGGCGCTCTATATAGCCGACGACGTCATCGGCGCTGCGGTCCGGCAGGCCGAACATCACCTCGGTCACCCCCAGCTTCTCGTAGAGGGCGATCAGCTCCCCGTCCGGGCGGGGTCCGAGCACCACTATCTCCGGCCGGCCCTCCCGGCCGGCCTCCTCCCACATGCGGTTGAGCAGCTCGACCGACCCGCTGATGTCCCCCTCGCGGGGGGTGCTCATCCACCCGTCGGCGTTGCGGACCAGCCACTTGAACGAGCTCTCCGTCCCGCCCGCGCCGAGCAGGACCGGGACCTTCGCCTGGGCCGGCTTGGGCCACGCCCAGCACTCGCCGAAGGACACGAACTCGCCGCGGTAGGTGGCCCGCTCCTCGCTCCACAGGGCCCGCATGGCCTCGACGTACTCCCTCAGCATGCTCCGGCGCCGGGCCGGGTCAACCCCGTGGTCCTTCATCTCCTCCACGTTCCAGCCGAAGCCGGCGCCGAGCACCACCCTGCCCCCGCTCAGGAAGTCGAGCGAGGCGATGGCCTTGGCCAGGGTGATGGGGTCGTGCTCGAGGGGCAGCGCCACGCAGGTGCCCAGGCGGATCCGCTCGGTGACCGCCGCCGCCGTGCCCAGGGCCACCCACGGGTCCAGGGTGCGCATGTAGCGGTCGTCGGGGAGGCTGGCGTCGCCGGTGGCCGGGTGGGCGGTGTCCCGGCTGGCCGGGATGTGGGTGTGCTCGGGCACGTAGAACGAGCAGAAGCCGCTCTCCTCGGCCGCCAGGGCGGCCCGGGCCGGGCTGATCCCCCGGTCGCTGGTGAACAGTGTGATGCCGAACCTCAACCGTCCTCCCCCAAGGTGGAAATGGCTCCTCCCCTGCGCCCCTCGGCGGGGCTCCGGTGCCGGCGGCCCCCCGGCCGCCTGCCGGGGAGCATAGCCACCGGGTCGGCCCACCAGGTTGCGTACACCTACGCATACGGACGGTGAACTCTGGTTCGTATTACCCAGGTGGGGGTAGATAGCAAACCGGTTCACACGCCCGTGTCCGGGCCTGGCAGGCGGAGGTTGCTGATCTTGACTCTCTCTTCATCGTTTCTGAGGGATTGGGATCTGCTGCAGCAGGAGCTGATGCCGTCGCTGCTGGACGTGGCCCCATCCCGGCCACCGCGGGTGTGGACCATCGGCTGTGCTCACGACGCCATCGCCATGGCCGTCGCCTACCACCACGCCTGGGGCGACTCCGCGACCGCCGATATCAACGTGTACCTGTCGGGCCGTCCGGGTCCGGTGGATCCGGTGCACTTCGCCCTGGCCGACGTCAGGTGCCTGCCGACCGACCGGCGCCGGCAGGCGTTCCAGCGCCGGGACCGCCGGTACGTGCCCCGCCGGTTGCTGATGGAGCGGGTGATCCTCGCCACCCCCGCCCGCCCCGTTGATCTGGTCACCATCCGGACCATCGAGCGCTCCCGCCCGGCGCCCGCGCCGGGCGCCTCCGTGGGCCAGGCCGGTTCCGTCGGGCCGGCCATGGACCGGGTGCGGCGGGGCGGCCACCTGCTCTTCGCGGAGCCGCCGCCCTCCGGCGTGGTACCCGAAGACGACTTCCGGCCCCTGGACGGCGCGGGCCGGCTGTTCGAGCGGATGTCCGATCCGCCCCGGTGGCCGGCACCGGCGGACGGCCGGGCAACGGGCGAGCCGGCCCCGGTGCTGGCCGGGATGGCCGGTTCGGGCCCGGCCGGCGCCACGGGAGACCCCGGCGGCCCGGGAGGCGACATCTCGGCGATCACCCTGGCCGACCGGGCGGAGCGGGCCCGGCTGGTGGAATCCCACTACAACCTGGCCCGGTCCCTGGCCCGCCGCTTCGCCCACCACGGCGAACTGGCCGACGACCTGGAGCAGGTCGCCCTGCTGGCCCTGGTGAAGGCGGCCGGCCGCTACAGCCCCGACCACGGATCGTCGTTCGCCACCTTCGCCACGGCCAGCATCCTGGGCGAGCTGAAGCGGCACTTCCGGGACCGGACCTGGATGCTGCGGGTACCCCGCTCCCTGCAGGAGACCTACCTGTCGATCAAGACGGCCCGGGAGGAGCTGGGCCAGACCCTGGGGGCGTCGCCGACCGTCCCGCAGATCGCCACCCACCTCGGCATCTCGGACGAGTCGGTACTGGCCGCCATGGAGGCCGGCGACAGCTACTGGCCGGCGTCGCTCGACACCCCCCGCCGGGGGGAGGACGAGCCGGGCGTGGACGTGCCGGTGATCGACGGAGGGTTCGACTCGTCCCTCGAGCGGCGCCAACTGCGGGAGTCGCTGCCGAAGCTGGAGGAGCGGGAACGGTTGATCATCAAGCGGCTGTACTTCGACGGGTGGACCCAGCGGAGGGTCGCCGAGGAGATCGGGGTCAGCCAGATGCAGGTGTCGCGGCTGATGGCCCGGATCCTGGCCAAGCTGCGGGACTCGTTCGGGGAGGCCTGATCCGGCCGCCTCCGGTTCAGGCGGGTCCGGCCCGGG
>JAKAXG010000653.1 GCA_021827225.1 Actinomycetes bacterium
GCAGCCTGAGCCGTCCCTGGACGCGGGAAAAACTGTTGGGGGGGCCGCCGCCGGGTCACCGACGGCGGCCCCCCGTATCTTTAAACTCTCATCCATGACCGATCCCCAAGAGCGGACCCCTGGCCCCGACGACACCGCGGCGTTCCAGCGCTTCTACGGAGCCGGTCCGGGCGAAGAGAGAGGCCGGGGCCTGCTCTACCGCATCCTCGTCGGCTGGTGGCGCGATCGACGATGACGGCGCCGGGTGGGCGCCGGGCCGCATGACCGAGCCAGGCGCGCCTCCATCCGGGGACGGGGTGCCGCCGCTGGAGCGGCTGGCGGAGGCCGTGATGCCCGACAGCCGCCGGCTGAGCGGGGCCGAGCTGGCCAGCGAGTCGGGTGTGGATCTCGAGCTGGCCCGGCGGCTCCGGCGGGCCATGGGGCTCCCCGACGCCCCGATCGGCGAGGACGCCTACCTCGAAGCCGACCTGGATGCCCTGCGCCGGGTCCGCCACCTGGTCGAGACGGGTGGCCTGGACAACGCCGACCTGCTCCACATGGCCCGCACGCTGGGCCTGGCGGCGGCCCGGATGGCCGATGCCGTGGTGGGGTTCTGGAGCGACCGGCTGGCCGATAGCCGCGACGAGATGCTCGACCGGGACCGGATCGACGAGCTGGAGAAGGTCGTCTGCTACCTGTTCCGCCGTCACCTGCTGGACTCGGCCAGCAGGCAGGCGGCGTGGGTCAACAACAACGACGAGGGCCCCGTGGTGGCCGTCGGTTTCGCCGACCTGGTCGGGTTCACCTCCCTGAGCGAGCAGCTGAGCGACCGGGAGACGGCGGAGCTGATCGAGCGGTTCGAGGTGCTGGCCACCGACCAGGTCGTCGGCGGTGGAGGCCGGGTGATCAAGATGATCGGTGACGAGGTCATGTTCAGCTCGGAGGTGGACCAGGTCGGCGAAATCGCCCTGTCGCTCGCGGAGACCTTCGACTCGCCCGACCTTCCCTCGGTACGGGTAGGGGTGGCGTCCGGCTCGGTCGTATCCCAGGGTGGTGACCTCTTCGGTCCGGTGGTCAACCTGGCCGCCCGGGCCACCATCGCCGCCCGTCCCGGGTCGGTCCTCGTCTCCCCGTCGCTGGCCGAGGTCCTCCGCCAGGACCCCCGTTACTCCGTGCAGGCCATCCGGGCCCACCGCCTGAAGGGCATCGGGTTCGTGAGGCTGGCGGTCCTGCGGAGGGCGGCCGCTCCCACCAGCCGGGCGTGAGGGTCCTCTCATCGTGAGGGCCACCTCCTGCCCGGTTCCCCGGATCCGGAGCAGTCCGTAGCGATTCCGGTGCCGACCGTCACATCTGGAGAAGGAAAACCGGACTAAACCGCCGAAATAGGTCGCTGTCCAAGTTGGGGTGGCCGGAGGGTCGCCGACGACACGAGTTGGGGGGAACGGCCTAGTGCTGAGGCGGCGACAGGTCAGGTGGCTGGTCGGAGGACTGTCGGCGACCATGGTGGTGAGTGGGGCGACCATGCTGGGGACCACCCCCGACGCCCACGCCGCCCCGTCCCCCGGGCAGGGCTCGGCATCGGCACAGGCCCTGGCGGTGGCTCCCCACGACGGGTCGCTGGCCGTGGGCGTCGTCCTCGGCGAGGCCCTGGCCGGGCACACCAACGACGTGGCCCGGGCCCAGTCCCAGGGCGTCGACCTGGGAGCCATCGGAACGGCCCTGACCGGCTACAACTGCGGGACCCAGAGCCTCAAGTCGAGCCAGATCCCCCAGCCGCTCGACACCGAGACCGGGGCCCCCGGCGCCAGCCAGGGCATCACCCAGCAGCCGGACCCGACCACGGGCACCAACCAGCCGTCGTACGGCTCCTACGAGTTCGTGAAGGCCAACAACACCCCCTACGGGGAGGCGAAGACCAGTTTCGGCCTGGTCAACGCTGGAGGCTTCGCCGTCTCGGGGATGTCAACCAAGGCCTGGTCGGGCGTGGTGAACGGCCAGCGGGAAGCCGGCGCCACGGCCGACATCGGCTCCCTCGACCTGGCCAACGGCCTGGTGAAGCTGGACGGCCTGCACTGGCTGTCGGTGTATCCGTCGGGCGGGTCGGCCAAGCCGAGCGGCTCGTTCACCATCGGGTCGGTGCAGATCTCCGGCAAGTCCGTCCCGGTCCCAGAGGATCTGACCGCCCTGCAGAGCGCCGTCAACACCGTCCTCGGGACCGTCGGCCTGGAGATCCTCCTGCCCGTGTCGTCGGTGAACCAGGGCGTGCAGTCGGTGACGCCACTGCAGATCGAGGCGGTGCCCAACAAGACGCGCGACACCATCTTGAACCTGGGCCTCAACGCGACGGAGGCCCAGCAGCAGCAGGTCTTCGGTGGCCTGGAAAACGGCGTCCCGGGTGAGCCGGCCCAACTGGCCCAGGCCCTGTGCCAGTCCGACACGCCGATCACCGTGGCCCAGGTGGCCATCGCCTCGGTCAACGGCGGCGGCTACCTGTCGGCCGGTCTGGGCGGGGTGACCTCCTCCAGCGGCTCCGTGGCCGCCAACCCCTACCAGCTGGGCCTGCTCGGGCCCATCACCCTGGGGGCCGGTTCCGACCTCGGTTCGGGCTCCGCCGGGACCACCGGATCCCTCACCGGCGCCGCCCTGGCCGGTGGCGGATCGAGCCCGGCGAGCGGCGGCGCCGGGCCCATGGCCAGCCTGGCCGGCACCGGTTCCGCCGGCGGCCCGGCGGGCGGCCCGACGTCCGGCTCCGCCGGAGCCGGGGGAGCGGCGCCGGGCCCCGGGACGGGGTCGCCGCTCGCCACCTCCCCGGCATCGGCCAGCTACGCCGCCGGGGGACCCCTTCTCGCCATCGGCATCGCCGGACTGGCCCTGCTCGGGCTGCTGGCCGAGGCGGACCGGCGGATGATGAGCCGGGCCCAGCACACCGTCCACTTCGAGGAGTAGCACATGACCGCACCCGTCAGCGGGGCGGGTAGCCGGGGGTCCAGACCCGGCCCCCCGCCCGGTAGCTTCACCGTCTTCCAGAGGCTGTTCCGGGGTTACGGCCCCATGGCCGTCATGGTCGCGGTCCTGGTGATCGTCGCCCTGCTGGTACCGAGCCGGGTCCCGAAGACCTCGACGGTCGCGGCCGGGGCCACGGGGGCACTTTCCGCCGGGACGTCCGGCGGCACCGGTGCCGCGTCGGCGGCGAGCGGGACGGCCGGCTCCTCGTCCACCCCGGGCGGGTCGGCCGGGGCGGCGTCGGCCTCCACCCCCTCGGCGGCCGGCTCCGGTGGGTCCGGCCCTGGCACCGGCGCCGCCTCCCAGGCCGCGGCCGCCGGCCACAGCGGTCAGGTGGCCGCCACGGTCGGCGCCGCCAAGGTGGCGGCCTGCGGCGGGCAGAAGCTC
>JAKAXG010000654.1 GCA_021827225.1 Actinomycetes bacterium
CATGCCGGAGTGCAGTCCGCGGAGGACCCGAAATACACCGTCAAGCCGCAGCGGGACCGGATCGGTGAGGTGGCCGGCCCGGCCTGAACGGGCACACTTCGTCACCGATTTCCCCATACATCCCGGTTTGGGCTAATAATTGGGCCCACTTCATTCAGCCTGGGGAGGTCGCGGTGGCTAGCAGGACGCTGCACTTGGTGGGAGCGGTGGGTTTGATGGCCGGGGCGGCGGCCGCGGCCGGTCCGGCGGCGATGGCGGCCACGCCCCACCGCCAGCCGGCCGCGATGGGCGGCATGGGGCAGCTCGTACCGACGGTGAAGAACGCCCTGCTGCCCGTCCACGGCGGCACTGTCGACAGCCTCAACTGGTCCGGCTACGCGGTGACCCCGGGATCGGGGATCACCGGGGTGACCGGGCAGTTCGTCGTCCCGTCGGCGTCGCTGGTGCCCCCCGGATTCGCCGCCACCTGGGCCGGCATCGGCGGCTACAGCACCACGGATCTGATCCAGGCCGGGGTGGGGGAGAACTCGCTGGTCACCAACCCGATCACCGGGCCGCAGTACTACGCCTGGTACGAGCTGCTGCCCAACAGCGAGACGCCCATCAGCGGCTGCTCCGGTGACCCGAGCTGCACCGTCAACCCCGGTGACAACGTGACGGTCAACATCCGGGAGACCTCCCCCGGCAGCGGACAGTGGGCGATCACCCTGACCGACGCCGGCCACTGGACCTGGTCTGACACCGTGCCCTACGCTTCATCCGGGTCGTCGGCCGAGTGGATCCTCGAGGCTCCGACCGTGGGGGCGCAGACTCTGCTGGCCAATGTCGGCACCGTGCACTTCGGATCTGCTGACACCTACAACGTCAACGGCGGGAGCGCCGAGCCCATCGGCTACGGCAACCCCACCACCATCGACCTGTCGCCCGGACTGGTCAACGAGGCGACCCCCTCGGCGCTGGCCTCCGACCAGGCCAGCTTCAACGACTGCGCCTACGCCCAGTCCTGCGCCGCCCCCTGACCTGAAGCCCCAGTTACGGCCCGTCCGGGCCGGGTAAGTCCTCCACCACAACCGACGGCGGTAGTGGTGGAGGACAGAGTTGCCCACGCGCGCACAGCTTCTGGAACGGGTCCAGCGGGCCCACACCTATGAGGAGATCGGCGAGGAGTTCCTCATCCCTCCAGGCCAGGCCTACCTGATCGCCACCGGGCTGCCCGCCGACGGCAGCGACGTGGTCACCGACGAGCAGGCCGCCGGCCGGATGGGTCTGGTGGAGGGGTCGACCCAGCACCTGGTCAACCCCCCCACCGACATGCCCCAGCACCAGAAGACGGTGGAGGAGTGGATGAGGCAGCGGGTGGCCGCCGACGAGGCCATCCGCCGGGCGGGGGAGCGGCGCACCGCCACCCCGCCCGAGATCCGGGGCCAGGACCTCACCGACGACGTGGTGTCGGTGATCGGCTGGCAGCACAACCAGGTGAAGTGGCTGCAGGAGCAGCTGGAAACCGTCCCCGGTGTCCGCAAGGGGGGCTCGGAGGCCAAGCAGCAGCAGCGGGTCTCCATCCTCGACATGATCCGCGTCCGCCTGTCCCAGCACGAGACGGCGGAGGAGGAGTACTTCTGGCCGGCCGTGCGCCAGCACCTCGAGGGCGGCGACGAGCTGGCCGACATGGCCCTCGGCCAGGAGCAGGAGGGCAAGGACCTGCTGCAGGAGCTGATGAGGGTTCCGGGCCACGAGGACCGCTTCGACGAACTGGTCGAGAAGCTGGTGGCCGCCCTGCGCAAGCACGTGGCCTTCGAGGACACGGTGCTCCTGAAGTTCAAAGACAAGGTTCCCGACGAGGTGCGGGCCGAGATCGGCCGGAAGTTCCAGTCGGCGTACGAGCACGCCCCCACCCGGCCCCACCCCCACGCCCCCAACCAGGCGGGCCCCCTCGAGGCGGCGGCCACGCTGGCCGCCCCCCTCGACAGGGCACGCGACTCGCTCGGCGCCCGCCCCGCCGCGCGGCAGGGCCAGGCGGAGCAGAAGCCGGCCAACCAGGTGACCAGGACGAAGGGCGGTAAGAAGAAGTGATCCGTGACCTGATCGAGCACTGGCCGGCCCTGCGCCAGTTGCGGGAGGGCGACGCGTTCGGGCGGGGCGTCGCCGCCCGATCGAAGCAGTCGGACAGCCTGAAACCCCGCACCGCCGACGCCGACAAGGTCGTCAAGTCGATCTGCCCCTACTGCGGGGTGGGCTGCGGTCAGAACATCTACGTGAAGGACGACAGGATCGTCCAGATCGAGGGCGACCCGGACTCGCCGGTGAGCCGGGGCCGGCTGTGCCCGAAGGGGGCGGCCACCCTCGAGCTGTCCACCGGCCCCTCCCGGCGCTACCACGTCCTGTACCGCCGGCCCTACGGCACCGACTGGGAGCGGCTGCCGCTCGACAGGGCCATGGAGATGGTGGCCGACCGGGTCATCGAGACCCGGCGGGAGAAGTGGCAGCAGACCTTCAAGGGCAAGGAGGTCCGCCGCACCATGGGCGTGGCCAGCCTGGGCGGCGCCACCCTCGACAACGAGGAGAACTACCTGATCAAGAAGCTCCTCACCGCCCTCGGCGTGGTGCAGATCGAGAACCAGGCCCGCCTGTGCCACAGCGCCACCGTGGCCGGCCTGGGCCCGTCGTTCGGGCGGGGCGGCGCCACCACCGCCATGCAGGACCTGCAGCACTCCGACTGCATCGTCATCGAGGGATCCAGCTTCGCCGAGGCCCACCCGGTCGGCTTCCAGTGGGTCATGGAGGCCAAGGCCAGGGGCGCCACCCTCATCCACGTCGATCCCCGATTCAGCCGGACCAGCGCCCTGGCCGACATGCACGTCCCGCTGCGTGCCGGCACCGACATCGTCTTCCTCGGCGGGATCATCCGCTACGCCGTGGAGAACGACAAGTGGTTCAGGGACTACGTCGTCAACTACACCAATGCCCCGCAGATAATCCGCGACGAGTACCGCGACGCCGAGGACCTCGACGGGATCTTCTCCGGCTTCCACGAGAAGGCGGCCGCCTACGAGAACGAGGCGTGGCTGCCCGAGGGGATGCGCCAGACCACCGACCCCGGGAACGGCGGCGACAAGGACGACCCGGAGTACGAGGAGCGCCTGCAGGCGGTCAAGGACGCCGGCACGGCCGAGACCCACGGCTCCGGCGGGGCCGGGATGCACGGAGAGCCGGAGACGGACCCGACCCTGCAGCACCCCCGCTGCGTGTTCCAGTTGCTGCGCCGCCACTACTCCCGCTACACCCCCGAGTACGTGGAGCGGATCTGCGGCATCCCCCGCGACCTGTTCGAGAAGACCTGCGAGGTCATCACCGACAGCTCCGGCCGG